>CAZGGT010000197.1:0-3369 GCA_964525335.1 uncultured Nitratifractor sp.
TCCGAACCGGTGGAACGTTTCGACGAAGAGCTCCACACCCTCCTGGACGATATGTACGAGACGATGATCGCCAAGAACGGCGTAGGACTGGCGGCGATCCAGGTGGGGGTCCCCCTGCGGGTCCTGATCATCAACGTCCCCGTAGAGACCGACTCGGAGGATCCCCGGGAACAGCAGCCCAGGGAAAATACCCTGGAAGTGATCAACCCCGTCATTCTGGAAGCCGAGGGCAAAACCCGCTACCAGGAGGGGTGTCTATCGGTTCCGGGATATTTCGAAGAGGTCGATCGCCACAAAAAGGTTCGCATCGAATACCAGGATCGCCACGGCAAAAAATTCATCATCGAAGACGACGAGTTTCTCGCCATCGCCCTTCAGCACGAGATCGATCACCTCGACGGCAAGGTTTTCGTGGAGAAACTCTCCATCCTCAAGCGCAAAAAGTTTGAAAAAGAGTGGAAAAAACGGCTCAAGAAGTCCTGAGATCCCCTTCGGGACGCCTGATCTGGCTCGACCTCTTTCGGGGGGCGGCCATTGGGCTGATGATCCTCTTTCATTTCTGCTACGACCTCAATTTTTACGGCTTCATCCATCAGGACTTCGCCCGCGATCTCTTTTGGCGGGCCTTCCGCTGGCTCATTGTCTGGATCTTTCTCCTCTCGGTGGGGATCAGCCTCGTTCTCGTCCACGGCCGGGGGATCCGCTGGAGTTCGGTGGGACGACGTCTGCTGCTTCTCGGGACGGCCGCCGCCGGCGTCTCCCTGGTGACCCGGATTCTCTTCCCCGACAGCTGGGTCTATTTCGGGATCCTCCATTTTATCCTCCTGGCTTCCCTGGCGGCCCTGCCCTTCGTGGGGCGTCCTCTCCTCTCCCTTGTCGTGGGTCTGGCGGTACTGCTCGGCTGGAGTCTGGGGTGGATCTCGATGGAGCCGCTCTTCCCTCTCCTGGCCCCTCGACTGGGCCTGCCGGCGTTTACCCGGGATCTGGTCCCCTTCGTTCCCTGGTTCGGGGTGGTGCTTCTGGGTGTCGCCTTCGCTTCGGCGGGTGGGCACCGGGCGCCGGTTTTGGCGGCGGTGGGGATTTCGGGCAGGGCGACAGGCGTACTCGCCTTCATGGGGCGCCATGCTTTGGCGATCTACCTCCTGCACCTTCCGCTGCTTTTCGGAGCGGTGATGCTGCTGCACCTGGCGCTCCATCGTTAGGCATCCTTTCTCCCGAGAGGAGGAAAGCTTAGAGCCGGAGGGTGAAAGGTGAAGGGTGAAAAGTGAAAGGTTTTGGAGGGCGTTGCGTTCCTAATGCCAAAAGCTGAAAGCGAAAAGCTTAGAGCTTAGAGCGAAGAGCTAAAAGCTGATTTCCCTCGAAAAATTTTATCCACCAGAAACGAAAGACGAACGACTAACGACCAACGACAACCCAGGGTCAATCCCTCCGGCGCCGGGAGAGGGAGCCCCGTGACATGACATCCTGTCATTTTTCAGAGCCTCCCGGCCCTTTTTATGGCATACTCGCGCCATGAAGCAGGGAACAAAAAACGACGATCCGATCGAAGAGCTGCCCGCGGAAGGGCCTGCCATCAATACCCTCGCCTGCGCCACACTGGAGGGAGCCGTGGCCCGGTCCATCCGGGTGGAGGCGAGTTTCACCAAGGGCCTGCCCGGCTTCAGCATCGTCGGTCTGGCGGGCAACGACATCCAGGAGGCCCGGGACCGGGTCAAAGCGGCCCTGATCACCAACGACTTTGTCTTTCCGCCCCTGCGCATCACCCTCTCCCTGGCCCCCAGCGAACTGCGCAAGAGCGGCAGCCACCTCGACCTCCCCATCGCCCTGCTGATCGCGCTGCACCGGGAGAGCCTCGACGGCAGCGACCTCTATGTCTTCGGCGAACTGGGGCTTGACGGGGCGGTCCGCAGCAGCTCCCAGCTCTTTCCCCTGCTTCTCTCCCTGAAAGAGCAGGGACTGGTGCGTCGGGCGGTGGTCCCGGCGGAGGCGATGGATTCTCTGGCCCATATCCCCGGGATCGAGTTTCTCCCCGTGGCTACTCTGCGGGAAGCCCTGGGGGCACTGCGCAGCGGAGGTGGGGAGCGAGGAGAGTCCCAAAAGCGTGGGTACGAAGGGGAACGGCTGGAGCTGGGGGAACGTACCTACTATTTTCAGCGAAAATATCCCGAGGATTTCCGGGAGGTCAAGGGGCAGGAAATCGCCAAGCGGGCGGCCCTCGTCGCCGCCGCCGGGATGCACAACTATCTGATGGAGGGAAGCCCCGGATGCGGTAAGAGCATGATCGCCAAGCGTTTGGCCCACATCCTTCCCCCGGTGGAGGAGCGGGAGCTCCTGGCCATCGCCAAGCACCGCTTTCTCGACGGCCAGACTCCCGACTTCGCCCCCCGTCGGCCTTTCCGCTCACCGCACCATACGGCCACCCCCGCCTCCATTTTCGGTGGGGGGAGTCAGAGCGCGAAAATCGGGGAAGTGGCCCTGGCCCACGAGGGAATCCTCTTTTTCGACGAGCTTCCCCACTTCTCCAAACAGGTCCTCGAAGCCCTCCGGGAGCCGATGCAGGATCGGCGGGTCCACATCGCCCGGGTCCACTCCAAGGTGAGCTACGACGCCGACTTCATGTTCGTGGCGGCGATGAATCCCTGTCCCTGCGGCAACCTCCTGGCCGCCAACCGCTCCTGCCGTTGCAGCGAAGCGGAGATCAAGCGCTACCGCAACAAACTCTCCGATCCCTTCCTCGACCGGATCGACCTCTTCGTGACGATGCAGGAGGTGGAGGGGAGCGACCGACCCGGCATCGGCTCCGCCGAGATGCACGCCGCGGTCCTGGAAGCCTTCCGTCGTCAGAAGGAGCGGGGCCAGAGCGCGCTCAACGGCAAACTGAGCGAAGCGGAGGTGGATCGCTACTGCCTCCTCGACGGCGAAGCCGAAGAGATCCTGGCCAGAGCCGTCGCCCGTTTCGCCCTCTCCCACCGTTCCATCGTCAGTATCAAAAAGGTCGCCCGCACCATCGCCGACCTGGAGGGAAGCGAGTCCATCGGCAAAAAACATCTGCTGGAGGCCCTGAGCTACCGGAGACGGAAATGAAAGTGGTTGAGTTCCGGCTTTGCCGGAAGGCGGAGAGCTGAGGGCTGATTTCCCTCGACAAATTTTCTCCGCTGGGAACCAATGACCAACAACTATCGACTATCAACCAACGTCTCCCCAATCACTTCCTTGGCGAAGGAGAGGAATTTTTCGAAGAGTTCGCTGCGGTATTTGTCTTTGTGATAGATCGCGTAAAAGTGTCGGGTACAGTGAAACTTCTTCACCTCCACTTTTTTCAACCGGCCGTCCCGGAGCTCGTCCCTGACCGCCAGGGCGGAGACGCAG
>CAZGGT010000198.1:0-10064 GCA_964525335.1 uncultured Nitratifractor sp.
GAACCTTCGGGGTAGGGGACGTGCTCGATGATCGCCTCGAAGAGGGGGGTGAGATCCTTGTTCTCGTCCTCCAGGTTCCACTTGGCGTAGCCGTCCCGGGCGGCGGCGTAGAGCACCGGGAACTCCAGCTGCTCGTCGCTGGCCTCCAGGGCCACCAGGAGGTCGAAGACCTCGTCCACCACCCGCTCGGGCTCGGCGGCGGGCTTGTCGATCTTGTTGACGACGACGATGGGTTTGAGGCCCAGCTCGATCGCCTTTTTGAGGACGAACTTGGTCTGGGGCATCACCCCCTCCTGGGCGTCGACCAGGAGCAGGACCCCGTCGACCATCTTGAGCACCCGCTCCACCTCGCCGCCGAAGTCGGCGTGGCCCGGGGTGTCGATGATGTTGATCCGGTGGTCGCCGTAGGTGATGGCGGTGTTTTTGGAGAGGATGGTGATTCCCCGCTCCTTTTCGATGTCGTTGCTGTCCATCACCCGCTCATCCACCTCCTGGTGGGCTTCGAAAGTTCCCGACTGCTGGAGCAGTCCGTCGACGAGGGTGGTCTTGCCGTGGTCGACGTGGGCGATGACGGCGATGTTTTTGATCTTTTGCATGGAGAGTTCTCGCTTTGTTGAATAGGGTTTGAAAGTGCGCGCATTATATCCAAAAGAGATTGCCGGCTTTTTTTCGGCGGCGGCGAAGCGGATCAGCGCAGGGAAATGCCGTAAAGCTCGTGGTAGCTCTTCATGGCGTAGCGGTCGGTCATGGAGGCGATGGTGTCGGCGATGACCCGTTCGGGTTTCCGATGTCCGAAGAGGGCGCGCTGCCGTCCGGGCAGCAGATCGTGATCTTCGTTGTATGCCTTCCAGAGCGCCTGGATGCATCGTTTGCCCGCATACATCTTCGAAGCGATCTCCTGGTGGCGATAGAGTTTGAGGAAGAGGCGTTTTTTCATCCGTTTGAGCTCCGTGGAGATCTCCGGAGAGAACCCCACCGGCAGCGGTTCGGTGGCAGGGAGGACGGCACAGAGGGGTCGATCGCTCCGGAGCCGCTCCGCTTCGCTCCGGGAACGGGCGATGAAATCCTCCACCAGGACTTTGATCAGACCGGCGACGAATCGATGGCGGTAGAGATATTCGCCCCGCTCCACCCCCTCGGAGCGGACCAGGGCGTCGACCCGTCGGAAGAGGGGCTCCTCCTCCAGATCGTCGAAGGAGATTAGCCCGTATTTGATCCCGTCGTCGATGTCGTGGCTGGTGTAGGCGATCTCGTCGGCATGGTCGACGATCATCGCCTCCAGGGAGGGATGGGTCCCCGGATCAAAGGCCTCCCGCACCCACTCCGGAAGGAAGGGCTGGTCGTAGGGATAGGAGTGTTTGAGAACCCCCTCCAGGGTGGCGAAGGTGAGGTTGAGGCCGTCGAAGGCTTTGTATCGCTTCTCCAGGGTCGTCACGACCCGGAAGGACTGGAAGTTGTGTTCGAAACCGTTGGGGTGTCCCGCCTCCTTCAGAAGCCGGTCCAGTTCGTCGCCTCCCACGTGGCCGAAGGGGGTGTGTCCCAGGTCGTGGGAGAGGGCGATCACCTCCGCCAGGGTCTCGTCGAGCTCCAGCATCCTCGCCAGGGTCCGGGCGATCTGGCTCACCTCCAGAGAGTGGGTCAGGCGGGTACGGAAGTAGTCCCCCTCGTGATTGAGAAAGACCTGGGTCTTGTACTCCAGACGGCGGAAGGAACTGCAGTGGATCACCCGGTCCCGATCCCGGGAGAAGGGGGCCCGAAAATCGTCCTGAAGCGGAAAAAATCTCCGATAGGGGTCCATGGACGCCTCCCTCTTTTTGGTTATAATTGTAACCAAATAGCTCCGGGAGGATCTCCATGAACGTGACCTTACTGCATTCGACGCCCCTGGAGGTCTGCGCCCACGCCATCCGCACCTGCTGGCAGAGCTTCGACAAAAGCGACGAAGGGGGAGAGAAGGACCGGGCCCTCATCGACCGGGTGGGCAACAAGTTCAAACACGCTTCGACCCTCGAGCATCTGGTCTATACCTTCTACATCCGGGGGGTCAGCCGGGCCCTGCTCCAGGAACTGGCCCGCCACCGGATGGCGAGCCTCAGCGTCAAGAGCACCCGCTACACCCTCAAAGAGCTCAAAGAGATCGACCCCTTCGACGAAGAGGACTTCGAGGGAGCTTCCCGCTTCATCGTCCTCACCCACCACGAAGAGGTGGACCGGGCCTCCATCCGGGCCCTGAACAATCTCCAGAGTCTGTTGAAAGAAGGAGTCGGCAACGACTATGCCAAATTCGCCCTTCCCGAATGCTACAAGACCGAACTCACCTGGACCGTCAACGCCCGGAGCCTCCAGAATTTTCTCCGGCTCCGCAGCGACAAAAGCGCCCTCTGGGAGATCCGCAAACTCGCCTATACCCTCTTCGATCATCTGCCCGAAGATCACCGCTATCTGTTCGAAGAGTTTCTCTACCGGGGCGACGATGACTGAAAGAACTTCCCGGACCTTCCGGCCGCAAAGGGCGCGGAGGGGAACAGTCCTCCCGGCGATCTTTCTGGCCGTCAGTCTCCTCTGTACGGCGACACTCGATCTGCCGGCGGCCCCCGCAAAAACGGCGAAGACCGGGGAGAGTCTCTCCGCCGAAATTATCAACACTCTCAATGAAAAATTTCACAGCCCCTTTCGGGAGTATGTCGCCGAGCTCTACCGCCTCAACGGCTTTCACCCCCTCTGGGTCGGTCCCGAAAACGCCTCCAACTACGCAGCCCTGACCGCGATTCTCCAGAATCCCCTCTACAATTACCATCACAAAAATTACAACCGTCGGGAGATCAACCAGCTCTCTTTCGCCATCGACAGCGGAGAGATTCCCCCCTCGGAACTTCCCAAGGCCCGGGCCCGCCTCGACGTCCTGATGAGCGACGCCCTGATGCAGGTGATCCATTTTCTCCGGATCGGCGACGTGGACTGGGCGCTGGTCCAGCGAAAACTCGAACGCCTGAAAGAGACCCAGGACATCCACGCCGCCTGGGACATCCATCCCAAAAATCTTCCCGCTCCCAAAGAGCTCCTAAACCAGCTCAAAAGCGGACACCTCGACCTCTATCTGCGCCGACAGATTCCCCTGGAGGGTCGCTACCGACGCCTGGTGGCTATGCTCCAGAAATACCGCCGGATGCCCGACTGGCCCAAACTCTCCGAAGGACGCCGCCTGGGCATCGGCAGCAGCGACGAACGGATCCCCCAGATCAAACGCATGCTGAAATTTTTCGGAGACTATCCCCAAAACGCCCCCTCCGACAGTGAATTCGACCGACGACTGGCCCGGGCGATTCGCAGCTTCCGTTCCCGCTTCAAACTGCCTCCCGGCGACACCATCGACAACAAGGTGATCCACTACCTCAACACCCCGAAGCGGGAATACCTCCGAAAGATCCTGGTCAACCTGGAGAAGCTCAAACTCTACCCCCACCGCTGGGAACCGGTCTATGTGGAGGTCAACGTCCCCGAATTCAAGATGCGCTTTTTCGAAAACGGGCGGACGATCTTCTCCAGCGACGTGGTGGTGGGGCGCATC
The DNA here is from genome assembly GCA_964525335.1 of uncultured Nitratifractor sp. Lineage (GTDB taxonomy): Bacteria > Campylobacterota > Campylobacteria > Campylobacterales > Sulfurovaceae > Nitratifractor. Next base: position 3,569 of record CAZGGT010000198.1, read on the forward strand.
GACCGGCCCACCCCGATCTTCGATGGCAAGATGACCTACATGGTTCTCAACCCCACCTGGACCATCCCCGACAACCTGGTGCGCCGGGACCTCATCCCGATGCTGAAAAAGAATCCCAACTACCTGACCGAACACAACATCCACGTCTATACCTCCTACAAGCCCAACGCCCCGGAGGTGGAACTCGACTTCGAAAAACTCTTCAGCTACGAACACGACGACCGCCCCATTCCCTACCGCTTCGTCCAGTTCCCCAGCGAAAACAACGCCCTGGGGCGGGTCAAGTTCATGTTCCCCAACAAATACTCGGTCTACCTCCACGATACCGACAACAAAAAGCTTTTCGGCTACCGCTACCGGGTCTTCAGCTCCGGCTGTATGCGGGTGGAACGTCCCTTCGATTTCATGGATCTGCTCCTGCGCTACGCCCGAAAAGACTACAGCAAGGAGGAGATCCAAAAGATCTTCGACAGCAACCGCCCCACCACCATTCGTCTCAAGCAGGCGATTCCGGTCCATATCGTCTATTTCACCGTCCGGAGGGAGGGGAAAAAGGACTACTTTTTCTACGACATCTATCTCCACGACCAAATCATCTGGGAGTCGATGGCGGGCCACAAAAAGGAGAGTTTCCGGGTCCCGAAAAACCGCCTCAACCCCCTGCGCAAAGCCCCCAGGAAAAAGCGCTACCCCTTTTGACAGGCATCCTCCAGATCGGGAGGCGTCAGATGGATTCGTCCTTTGGCGATGATGTCCTGAACGATCCGGTAACCGTGGTTGAGGGCGATGGCGATGCTGCCTCCGCTTTTGAAAGCGATGTCTCCGGCGATGTAGATCCCTTCCTGACTCGTCTCCAGATTTTCCCTGATGATCGGCTCGCCGCCGGCATCCAGCTGCAGCTCGGCGTTTTTGAGGAAATCGACCGGAGTCGTCCCCCCAATGGCGTAGATGACCCGGTCGAAGGTTTCGCTGTGGCCGTCGGAGAAGCGCACCTTCACCCGTCCCTCGTCGTTTTCCAGCCCTTCGATGTCCACTCCCAGGAGCGGGCGGACCCGTCCGACGGTAAAAGCCTCCTGGATCATCCGGATGTTGGTGGGATTGGGGCGGGTCAGTTCTCTCCGACGGTAGTTGAGGGTGACGTCGTTCTCCCTACAGAGCTCGACGGCGTATTCCGTCGCCGTATCTCCGCCTCCCACCACCAAAATCTTCTCTCCCCTGTTGCAGCGATCCAGATTGAAGTTGACATATTTCCGAATCGACGGAGGAATCTTGTAGGAGGGTTTGTTGGGTTTGCCCATTCGTCCGATGGCGATGACGATATAGCGGCCGTGAAACTCTCCGCAGCCGGAGCGGACCGTAAAAATCCCATCGTCTCCCTTCGTGATTTTGTCCACCTCGCAGCGGAAATGGCTCTCGATGTAGTGCCGGTCGATAAGGCAATCGAAAAAATCCAGAGTGCTCTCCTTGGTCCCGTCCATGAAGGGGATCGTCCCTTCCATCTCCACCAGCTGTCCCTGCCAATCCTTGTCGACCCGTTTGTTGTCTTTGTAGAATTTCCGGATCGTGTCGGAGTGGTTGTCGCTCTTTTCCAGGAGCAGGATCTTCTCCACTCCGAGGGCCCGGGCTTCCACGGCGGTTCCGATCCCGCCGGGACCGCCGCCGATGATGATGAGGTCGTAGAGCGTCTTGTCTTCGGTCATTGCTGATCCTTTTTTCTGAGTTTGACCCGTTGGGCGTGGGTGATGGCGATGGCCATGGCGTCGGTGATGTCCAGGGGTTTGATCTCCCGCCGGATCCCCAGGAGCCGCTTGACCATGTAGGCCACCTGCTCCTTGGCCGCTTTGCCGTTGCCGGTGAGGGCTTTTTTGACCTGGAGCGGGGTGTATTCGTAAAAATAACCCACCTCCTGGAGAATCTTCAGCCCCAGGGCTCCGCGAAACTGGGCCAGCTTGAGCACGGTCTTGGGATTGAAGGCATAGAAGATATCCTCGACGGCCACCTCGTCGGGTCGGATCTTGTTCAGAAGCAGATCCAGTCCCTCCGCCAACTCCACGATCTGCTCCTGGAGCTCTCCCGGAGGGATCTTGAGCAATCCCGCCTCCAGCAGCGTCATCTTCCCCCCCTCGAAGCGGAGAAAACAATACCCGAGATTCCGGCTTCCCGGATCGATTCCCATAATGATCATTCACATCCTTCTCCGGAAGTGAATCGATTCGTTCACCCCCCGCATCTTCCCACATTTTAGCCAGTTTCGATAAAATCATAAAAAGTTATTCACCTCCCCGATGTGAACAAGTCTCTCCCTCTCCCGGGGGAAGAATCCCGGGGAGACCAAAGGTCCCCATGAATCTCGGCGAAAAGATCATCCAACGGCTCCGTGAAGAGGTCGGTCCCAACGAATATCAGCGCTATCTTCGGCACCTGATCTACGATCCGGAAGCTTCCCGAACCGACCGTGCGCTCTTCCGGGCGCCCAACATCTTCACCGCACGCTGGGTCCGAACCCACTACGCCAAAACCCTGGCCCATCTCTTCGAGATCGAAACCGGCGTCCGCCCCGAGGTGGAGATCACCGTGGGCGCTCCCCGTCCCAAACGCCCCGGCGGCCCCTCTCCGGAAGGGGAAGGACGCCCCAGCACCAAACGGACCCTCCTCAACCCCTCCTTCACTTTCGAGAGTTTCATCGTCGGCAGCTCCAACCAGTTCGCCTACACCACCGCCCTGAGCGTCGCGGAAAAACCGGGAAAACAGTACAATCCCCTCTTCATCTACGGCGGCGTCGGCCTGGGAAAAACCCACCTCCTCCAGGCCATCGGCAACTACCGTCTGGAGCGGGGCGACCGGGTCATCTACACCACCCTCGAACACTTCCTCAACAAATTTCTCTCCCACCTCCAGTCCCACACCATGGACAAATTCCGGGAGCACTATCGCCAATGCGACCTGCTGCTCATCGACGACATCCAGTTTCTCAGCCGCAAAGAAAAAACCCAGGACGAACTCTTCCACACCTTCAACGAACTTCACGGAAACGGCCGACAGATCGTCCTGAGTTCCGACCGCCCCCCCAAAAAGATCGCGGGCCTGGAGGATCGCCTCCGTACCCGCTTCGAATGGGGAATTCTCGCCGACATCCAGCCGCCGGAGCTGGAGACCAAGATCGCCATCATCCAGAAAAAGTGCGAACTGGACGGAATCCACCTCGACAAAGAGATCATCCACTACATCGCCACCCATATGGGGGACAACATCCGGGAAATCGAGGGAACCATCATCAAGCTCAACGCCATGAGTACCATGCTCAATCAGCCCATCACCCTGGAGTTCGCCCAAAACGCCATCAAAGACCAGCTCAAAGAGAAACAGGAAAACATCAGCATCGACGACATCGTCAAAATCGTCTCCCGGGAACTCAACGTCAAACCCTCGGACATCCGCTCCAAAAAACGGACCAAAAACGTCGTCAACGCCCGGAGGATCGTCATCTACCTCGCCCGAAACCTCACCCCCAACTCCATGCCCCAGATCGCTCTCTACTTCGGGATGAAAGACCACTCCGCCGTCAGCCACGCCCTGCGCAAGATCAACGAGATCGTCGACAACGATGAAAATTTCAAAGTCCTCCTCGAAGAGCTCTCCAACAAAGTGGGCACCGCGACAAAGAAAATCGAATAAAAATAAAGCTATAATTTTGCACGTGAACCGATGGGAAAAAAGGGCGAAGGGATTCGGAGTTTCCAAAGGCCGTACAATGGGAGCTGGAACCGGTTATTCACCTTTACACGCCCTTAGACTGATACGATGAATTTTTTAATTACTCAAAAGGGGAGCCAATGAAAATCCGGGCACAGAAGCAGGTCATCGAATCGATCCTCATCAATCTCCAACCCTTCCTCGAGAAACGGGACGCCAGCCAGATCACCTCCCACATCTACTTCGAAACCCGCAACGACGACTGCGTCGTGCGCGCCACCGACAACGAAATCGGTCTGCAGATCGTCACCCGGGAATTCATCGTCGATCATCCCGGATCCTTCACCGCCAACGGCAAAAAACTTCTGGACATCGTCCGGATCCTCAAAGACGACGAGATCGTCCTCGAACTCTTCGACAACGCCGTGATGATCAAGCAGCGCCACTCCAAATTCAAACTTCCCGTTTTCGACGCCGAAGCCTTTCCCGGTTTCCCCACCGTCGACGAAAAGCCCAAGATCGTCCTCGATTCCATGAATCTGATCCGCAACCTCAAAAAGATCACCCCCGCCATCGACACCAACAATCCCAAACACGAACTCAACGGGGCTCTCATCAACATCAAGGAGAACAAAACCGACCTGGTCGGGACCGACACCCGCCGCCTCGCCATCGCCACCATCGAAAGCCCCTCCAGTCAGGAGCTCTCGCTCATTCTCCCCAAAAAAGCGATTCTCGAAATCCAAAAGCTCTTTCTCGATCAGATTGAAATCCATTACGACGAAACCACCCTCATCATTACCAACGAGGACTATTTTTTCTTCACCCGGCTCATCAACGGGAAATTCCCCGACTACGAGCGGATCATCCCCTCTTCCCTCAAATACCTCATCGAGCTTCCCCGCAAAGAGATGCTCGACGCCATCCGGATGATCACCACCATCTCCCAGGACATCCGCATCACCTTCCTCGCCGACGCAGTACTGTTCCATGCCCTCTCCGACGACAACGTCGAAGCCAAAACCGAACTCGAACTCCACACCGGAATCGCCGAAAAATTCGAAATCTCCCTCAACAGCCGTTATCTTCTCGATTTCCTCGCCCAGGTGGAAGGGGAGCGCTTCACCATCGGACTCAACGAATCGACCCTTCCCTTCCTCGTCCGGGACGGAAATTTCATCACCATCATCATGCCCATCATCGCCTAAACGAACCGAAGGAAACCCACGATGTCCGAGACACAGAGCACCAAGTACATCTTCATCACGGGGGGAGTCCTCAGCTCCCTCGGAAAAGGAATCACCGCCGCCAGCATCGGCACATTGCTCAAATCCTCCGGCCTTCGGGTCGGCGTCCTGAAGCTCGACCCCTACATCAACGTCGATCCCGGCACTATGTCCCCCCTGGAGCACGGAGAGGTCTTCGTCACCAAAGACGGGGCCGAAACCGACCTGGATCTGGGCCACTACGAGCGCTTTCTCGATACCTCCCTGACCAAAGCCAACAACTTCACCACCGGGCAAATCTACAAGTCGGTCATCGAGAAAGAGCGCAAAGGAGAGTATCTGGGCAAGACCATCCAGGTGGTCCCCCACATCGTCGACGAAATCAAGGATCGGATCAAACTGGCGGGGGAGGGAAAAGATATTCTCATCGTCGAACTGGGCGGAACCACCGGAGATATCGAGGGGCTTCCCTTTCTCGAAACCTTCCGGCAGATGAAGCACGAACTGGGGCGCAGCAACGTCATGAACATCCACGTCACGCTGCTTCCCTACATCAAAGCCGCCGGTGAACTCAAGACCAAACCCACCCAGCATTCGGTCCAGGAACTCCGACGGATCGGAATCGCTCCCCATATGCTCATTCTCCGGGCGGAACAGCCTGTTCCCAAAGAACTCAAACGCAAAATCGCCTACAGTTGCGACGTGGATCTGGAGAGCGTCATCGAGGCGATCGACGCTCCCACCATCTACAGGGTTCCCATCAATTTCCTCGCCCAAAACATCCTCGAACCCATCGCCCAGCAGCTCCGACTCGGAGAGCTCGCTCCCAAAATGGACGGATGGAACTCCCTCGTCAATCGGATCATCTCCCCTTCCGGAGAGGTGAAAATCGCCTTTGTCGGAAAGTATCTGGGACTCAAAGAATCCTACAAATCCCTCACCGAAGCCCTGATCCACGCCGGAGCCCATCTCGACAAAAAGGTCCGGATCCAATGGGTCGACAGTGAAAAAATCGAAGAGGAAGGAGCCGAAAAGCTCCTCAGCGACGTCGACGGGATTCTCGTAGCCGGCGGATTCGGCCGGCGGGGAGTCGAAGGGAAAATCGAAGCGATCCGTTATGCCCGGGAACACCGGGTTCCCTTCCTGGGCATTTGCCTGGGAATGCAGCTGAGTATGATCGAATATGCCCGAAACGTCCTGGGTTATACAGATGCAAACTCCATGGAATTCGACGAAAAGAGCCGCCATCCCGTCGTCTACCTCATCGACGAATTCATCGATGCCAGCGGGGCCCGACAGGTCCGGACCACCACTTCGCCGCTGGGGGGCACCATGCGCCTGGGCGAATACCGTTGCGAAGTCAAACCCGGTTCCAGGCTGGAACAGGCCTACGGAACCCATACCATCTATGAGCGGCACCGCCACCGCTACGAAGCCAACCCTCTCTACCGGGAAGAGCTGGAGAAGGCGGGAATGGAGGTAACCGGGGAGTCCGACGGTCTCATCGAAGCGGTGGAGGTACGGGATCATCCCTGGTTCCTGGGGGTCCAGTTCCATCCCGAGTTCACCTCCCGGCT
>CAZGGT010000199.1:0-2329 GCA_964525335.1 uncultured Nitratifractor sp.
GTCAGAAAAGGAGGTTTTCCGCCACCCGTGTGGCGGAGGATGAAGCGGGGAAAAGAGAGTTTTACATCATCCCCATTCCGCCCATTCCGCCCATGTCGGGCATGGGAGCGGCGGGCTTCTCTTCTTTGATCTCGCTGACGGCCGCTTCGGTGGTCAGCAGGAGGCTGGCCACGGAGGTGGCGTTTTGCAGGGCGATCCGCTCGACCTTCAGGGGATCGATGATGCCCGCTTCGAACATATCCACATATTCGCCGGTCGCGGCGTTGAAGCCCAGGTTGGCCTCTTCGCTGGTCATGACCTTGTCGGCGACGACACCGGCGTCGAATCCGGCGTTCTCGGCGATCTGCTTGATGGGAGCCTTGACGGCGCGGAGGATGATCTCCGCACCGACCTGCTCGTCGCCCTCCAGCCGAATCTCGACCGCCTTGGCGGCCTTGACCAGTGCGGCGCCTCCGCCGATGACGATTCCTTCGTCGACGGCGGCCTTGGTGGCGGAGAGGGCGTCGTCGACCCGGTCTTTCTTCTCTTTCATCTCGGTCTCGGTGGCGGCACCGACCTTGATGACGGCGACCCCGCCGCTGAGCTTGGCCAGGCGCTCCTGGAGCTTCTCGCGGTCGTAGTCGCTGGTGGTGTTCTCGATCTGGGCCTTGATCTCACGGATGCGGGCCTCGACCGCCTCTTTGGAGCCCTGTCCGTCGACGATGGTGGTGTTGTCCTTGTCGATGACGACGCGGGCGGCGCGGCCCAGTTGATCGACGGTGGTCTTCTCCAGCGTCAGGCCCAGTTCCTCGGTGATGACGGTTCCGCCCGTGAGGATGGCGATATCCTTGAGCATCTCTTTCTTGCGGTCGCCGAAGCCGGGGGCTTTGACGGCGGCGATGTTGAGGATGCCCTTGAGGCGGTTGAGGACCAGGGTCGCCAGCGCCTCACCCTCCACGTCGTCGGCGATGATCAGCAGGGGGCGTCCGCTCTGCTGGGTCTGCTCCAGCAGGGGGATCAGGTCTTTGAGGCTGCTGATCTTGAAGTCGGTGATCAGGATCAGCGGGTTGTCCATCTCGACGGTCATCTTCTCGCTGTTGGTGACGAAGTAGGGGCTCAGGTAGCCGCGGTCGAACTGCATTCCCTCGACCACGTCGAGCTCGTCGTTGATTCCCTTGGCCTCTTCGACGGTGATGACGCCGTCTTTGCCGACCTTCTCCATCGCCTCGGCGATGAGTTCACCGATCTTGGCGTCGCTGTTGGCAGAGATGGTGGCCACCTGGGCGATCTGCTCTTTGTCCTTCACCTCGCGGGTGATCTTCTTGAGTTCTTCGATGATGGCGGCGCTGGCCTTGTCCATGCCGCGCTTGACCTCGATGGGGTTGGCTCCGGCGGTGATGTTGCGCAGCCCCTCGCGGAAGATGCTCTCCGCCAGGACGGTGGCGGTGGTGGTACCGTCACCCGCCTCGTCGGCGGTGTTGCTGGCGACCTCTTTGACCAGCTGGGCGCCCATGTTCTCGACCGCATCGGGGAGTTCGATCTCCCGGGCGACGGAGACGCCGTCCTTGGTGATGCTGGGGGCGCCGAAGCTCTTCTGGATCAGCACGTTGCGGCCCCGGGGCCCCATCGTGACTTTGACCGCGTCGGCCAGTTTTTTGACTCCGCTGTAGAGTTCGTTGCGTGCGATATCGGAAAAGATGACTTCTTTTGCCATGGTTGTGCTCCTTCTTTGCTTTCTCGTTTGTGTTCTCTAGAGTGTATGGGTTCGTTTCGTCTCGCGCGGCCCGGGAATTACTTGAGGATTCCCAGGATCTCGTCGCTGTTGAGGATCAGATACTCTTTGTCGTCCAGGACGATCTCGGTGCCGGCGTATTTGCCGAAAACGACGGTATCGCCCTCGCTGATTCCCTCTTCCTTGGCATCGGGTCCTACGGCGAGGACGGTTCCCTGAAGGGGTTTCTCCTTGGCGTTGTCGGGGATGATGATCCCGGAAGCGGTGGTGGTGACTTCCTCCTCCCGCTCGATCAGTACGCGATTGGCTAAGGGCTGAAAGTTCATGCTCACTCCTTTTTGAGATTTGTTTGGCGGTATTGTAATAGCTTTTTCGTTGTTTGTCAAGAGTTTTTTGAGTAAATGTTTAGAATTTATGAGTCTATGGGACTAAGGTTTCATTAGTTTTGCCCGAATTCCTCCGGGGATATCCCGTAAAAATGGCGGAGATATTGACATTTAAAGTTTTCTAGGATATCATTCCGCCTACTTTTTCGATGGCTGGGTAGCTCAGCTGGTTAGAGCGCTGGTCTCATAAGCCGGAGGTCAGGAGTTCAAGTCTCCTCCCAGCTACCATCGT
>CAZGGT010000200.1:0-10345 GCA_964525335.1 uncultured Nitratifractor sp.
GGAAAGGCCATTTTATGGAGACTGCGAAAAAGAGATCTCCCACAAGGGAACGGATCCTCGAAGAGGCGCTCACCCTCTTCTCATCCAAAGGGTATCGCGCGGCGACGATGCGGGATATCGCCGCGGCGGTCGGCGTACGTCAGGGAGCGATCTACAACCACTTCAAAAACAAAGAGGCGATTCTCGAAACGTTGCTGAACGATCTGATGGATTCCGCGCTGGTCAATCTCTTCGGCGATCTGGAGACCCCGGGAATCCATCGCAAAGGAAAATCGATCCTGGCGCGAATCGCCACGACCTTCAAGCTCATCAGTTTCGATCCCCAGAACGAAGCCCTCTTCCGTCTCATGATGCAGGAGCTCTTTCGCAATCCGAAGATCCGCGAACTCTACCATGAGCACTTCTACCAGCAAAACGTCAAAAAGCTTTCGACCCTGTTCTTTCAGATGATGCAGGAAGAGATGATCAAATCGTCCGATCCTCTGATGTTGGCCAACGAATTTTTTTCTCCCCTCTTTTTCTATCAGATGCAGGTGGTGTTGCTGAAAATCGACGGCAAATCGACCTCGGCGGCCGTGACCCTTTTCGAAAAACATGTGGATATCTTCTGGGATTCGATCCGAAACGACGAGACGCAACTGCGCAGTACCCTCTTTTGATATACTTTCCCGAAAAAGCGGAGAAAAAGCATGAAGGATCACTTCGCGGTACGGGCCGAGGAGTATGACCGGACCGACTATCGTCTGAACTATGTGGACGAGATGGCGGAGGCGATCCGACAGCGGGTTGCGTTGAGCCGGGAGATCACGCTTCTGGATTTCGGAGCGGGTACCGGACTCTTGACGGAGCGGCTCGCTCCCCATGTCGGCGCCATCGTCGCGGTGGATATCTCCCCTTCCATGATCGCACGTCTCCGGGAGAAAGCGGACCGGCTCCCCTGTCGGATCGAGACGCTTCAGACGGATCTGAGCCGGGGCCCCCTGCCCGATCTCCGTGTCGACGGAATCGTCTCGACCATGACCTTCCATCATCTCGAGGATCCCCGGGAGATGCTGCGCCGACTCGCGGCGCTCCTGAAGCCGGGGGGCTTCCTCGCGATCTGCGACATCGATCCGGAAGATGGAAGTTTCCATACCGTCGATACGGGCGTGAAGCATTTCGGATTCGACCGGAAGAGCTTCGGGGAGTGGATGGACGCGGCGGGATTCACAGGGGTCACGGTCGAAGATGCGACGACCATCGTCAAGCCCCATGGCTCCTATACGGCCTTCATCGCGACGGGAAGCAAAGCGGCAGCCCGTTGATCCCATCCTCCGCGTCCCCGGTCAGCTCCTACCCGGAAACGATACGCCCCATTCCGCATCGCTCCAGCTTCCCCCGACAGACCACCCGCAGTTTCGCGTCGATTCCGACGGAAAACCCCCGATACCGCACGCCCTGTTCCAGCGCTTCGTAGAACAGTTTCCTGAAGGCGGGATCCCGTTCGGGGTGGGGCATGAAGCAGCGGCAGGGGCGCAGCCCCATGATCAGGAGAATGGTGTCGAAGCCCTCTTCCCGGGCGGCGATGAGCTCCCGGAGATGCCGGACTCCCCGGGTGGTGGGGGCGTTGGGGAAGAGGCAGGTGCCGCGAAGGACCAGGGAGCACCCCTTGAGCTCCACCCAGGCATCGTCGGCCCGGTAGTCGAAGCGGCTCGCGCCGTAGCGGACTTCACTGCGGATCTCCCGGGGCACGAAGCCCAGGATTCCCCGCTCGATGGCCCGCCGGGCGATGGGAGCATGGAGCCGGGTGTTGATCAGCGCCCACCCCTCCTCCATCCGAGCCGCCACGAGGGTATGATCGGTCTTCATGCCGGGGCGGTTGCGCAGAAGCAGCAGAGGACGGCCGGGCGTGAGGATCTCCTCCAGCCGTCCCGTATCGGCCACGTGCACCCGCACCGTTCGCCCTCCCAGCTCCGCCAGGGCGACGAAGCGGTTGGGACGTTCGAGAAAACGCCCCTCCTCCAGGGTTCCCAGGGTATTGAGGTCGTAGAGGATCGGGAATTCCTCCGGGCGCTTCTGCCGTTCCATCAGCCGATCCCGGGCTCTACCGGGTCATCGCTTCGATGAAGGTCTTGTAGATCTCGTCGAGTTCCTGGTCGCTCTTCTCCATCGTCTCCAGGTCCCCGGTCTTGATGGTGTGTTCCAGGACGGCGATCCGCTTGAGCAGGTATTCGAAGACCTGTTTGTTGACGTCGGGCATGATGTTGTGGCTCAGGGGCGCTTTGCCGTCGATCCGTTTGGCGACCCGGGCGGGAACCCCCACGGCGGTGCATCCGGGCGGCACATCCTTGATCACCACCGAATTGGCCCCGATCTTGGAGTCGCGACCGATGGTGATGTTGCCCAGGACCTTGGCTCCGGCGCCGATGACGACGTTGTCCTCCACGGTCGGGTGGCGTTTGCCCGGGGAGAGGCTCACGCCCCCCAGGGTCACCTGCTGGTAGATCAGTACGTCGTTTCCGACGACGGCCGTCTCGCCGATGACGATCCCGGTGGCGTGATCGATGAAGACCCTCCGGCCGATCTGCGCCCCGGGGTGGATGTCCACGGTGGTGAAAAACTGTCCCATGGCCGAGATGAGCCGCGGGAGGAAGCGCCACCCCCGTCCGTAGAGGGCGTGGCTGATCCGATAGAAGAAGAGCGCCCAGACCCCGGGATAGTTGAAAAAAAGTTCGAAGGTATTGTGCAGGGCCGGGTCGTTCTTTTTGACCGTGCGGAAATCCTCCGCGATGAGCCGCCAAAATGCCATAGTCACGCTCCCCCTTCGCTGGACTGGATGGTCTTGAGATAGCTGTTTTCGCTGAGATAGAGGTAGAGCTTGCCCAGGAGGTCGAGTTTTTCCCCCTCTTCGATAAGCTCCGACTCTTCGATGCGGCTTTTAAGGGCCTTGTCGAGGACGCCGGTATCGTACTCCAGGTCCTCCAGGATGTCCATCAGGTTCTGGGCTTCGATGAGCCGGGTCGCTTCCCAGTTCCCCTCCTCGTCGAACTCGATGACCGCCTCGGTGGGATGGGTGAAGAGGTTGTGGCGCATCCCCAGGACCTCCTGGTAGGCCCCCGTGAGGAAGAAGCCAAGAAAATATTCCTCGTTCTCCACATCGATATCGTGAAGCAGCAGCGGCGCGTCGGGATCGAAAGCGATCTCTCCGTCGCTGTCGCAGGTGATATCCCAGATGCTGGCGGGGCGGGTCGGTTTGCGGTCGAGATGGTGCAGGGGCATGACGGGAAAGTGCTGTCCCAATCCCCAAAAGTCGGGAAGGGACTGAAAGATGGAAAAGTTGACCAGATACTTCTCCTGGATGCGGTTCTGAAGCCGCTTGAGCTCGTCGGTATCCTCGTTGTCCAGGAGGGCGATGGCCTTTTTGACGATGAGGTGGACCAGGATCTCGGTATTGGAGCGGTCTTCCAGGTCGATGTAGCCCAGATCAAAGAGGGTCAGCAGGCTCTCCATATGGTCGAGGGCGTCGTGGAGATACTCCCGGGCGTTGTAGCGATGCATGGCACGGTAGAGGTCGTAGAGCTCCTGGACGAGAGGGGGATTCTCTCCCTCGGGCTTGAGATGGAGGCTGCGCTCGTGATACTCCTGGCTGAAAAGCTCCAGGACCGGCGCCACCAGCACCGCGTGGCTCGCGGCGACGAAGCGTCCCGACTCGGTGAAGATGTCGGGCTCTTCGACCCCCTTCTGCCGGGCGATCTCCTGCATGGCGAAGACCACGTCGTTGGCGAACTCCTTGATGGAATAGTTGCGGTGGGTGTTGGGCTGGTGTTGGCTGTACTCCACCGCCAGACCTCCCCCGATGTTGATGGCCCGCAGCCCGGTGGCTCCCCGGCGCTTGAGCTCGGCATAGATGTTGCCCGCCTCCCGCAGCGCCTTTTTCAGGGGGCCGATCTCTCCCATCTGGGAGCCGATATGGAAATGGATCATCGCCAGGTTGTCGATGAGACCTTCCCGGCGGAGCATCTCGTAGGCTTCCAGCAGCTCCGTGGAGGTGAGGCCGAATTTGGAGCTGAAGCCCCCGCTCTTGGCCCAGGTCCCGATGCCGGAGCTGTGAAGCCGGATCCGCATGCCGATCTTGGGAGCGACGACGCTGCTTCCTTCGGCGTTGCACTCCCGATGCACGGCGATGATGGTCTCCAGCTCTCCCAGCCCTTCGATGGTGACGGTGATGTCGTGACCGCTCTTGGCGGCGATGAAGGCCAGGGCGATCATCTCTTTGTCTTTGAACCCGTTGACGGTGATGGGAGCGCCCCGGGGGGTCTTGGCCATGGCGATGATCAGCTCGGCTTTGCTGCCCGCCTCCAATCCGTACCGACGTTCCGAAGAGACTTCGACGAGGGATTCGACGAAGTTGGGGTATTGATTGACCTTGAGGGGAAAGACCGCGCGAAACTCCCCCCGGTAGCCAAATTCCCTACGTGCCCGGGCGAAGGTATCGAACAGGGTGTCGATCTGTTTGCGGATCAGGTGGGGAAAGCGCAGCAGCAACGGCCCCTTGTAGCCCTGCTCCCGGATCCGAAGGGTCATCTCCAGCAGCGACGGCTCCTGACCGTGGGCCACGCAGACCCTGTCGCCCCGTATCGTGAAGTTCTCCTCTCCCCAGACGGAGAGGCCGTAGTCCCGTTTCATTCCGTCGTTCCCCTCATGGAAAATTGGAGGGGTATTATACTCCCGCTTTTCACCGCAACGGCTTGCTCATTCTTCGGTCATCATCTCGTAGGGACGGCGGAGTTTCTCCACCAGGGCATGGAGGCTCACCGCCCTCCCCTCCCGGGCGAACTCCCGCCCGTCGAGAAAGACGATCATCGTCGGAACGGAAAAGACCTGGAAATGTGCGGCGATCTCCGGATGCTCGTGGGCGTCGAGATAGATCTGCTCCACCAGGGGGAAATGGGTGGAAAACGCCTCCCTGAACTTGGGACGCAGAGCGTGGCAGACATTGCAATTCTCTCCGCTGAAATAGAGCAAAACACCGGGCCGTTCCCGAATGGTCTGCCGAAGGGATTCGAGGGTCATTGCGTTCCTTTTGCGTTTTCAGTAGGTAAAGAGCCGGATGCGCTGCACCTCTTCGGTGGCCAGGACCCGGGCCAGGTCCCGGCTGTCGAGGTAGAGATAGCGCCGCAGACGCCGGTGGAGCTCCCAATAGTCGTCCCGGTAGTCGATGGCGTGGAACTCCCGTTCCAGAGACTCCAGATGCAGGAGGTTTCGTCGGCAGCGCTCCCGCTGGAGACGATTGAGATAGGGATCGCAGCCGAGATTCCGCCGCACCTGCCTCAGACGGCGGAAAAACCCCTGCAGTTGCGGCAACACTTCCCGATCGATACCGGGAACTTCACAGCGATGGACCAGAACCTGCATCGTAGACCTCCCTTTTTTCGTCCGTTTCGTTCTTCCAAAGTTTATTGCAAGTGGCCTTAAAGGATAATAGCCGATCCGAATCCATCCCTACCGGAGGTCCCTCATCAAAGCGAAACTGTTTGGCACGTTGCTTCTCCTCCCGTTCCTCTTCACCGGATGCCAGGACCGCAGCTACGTCAAGGTCTACGACAAGAATCTCAGCCGAACATCCCTCCCCTGTCTCGCCCTGAGGGTCTTTCCTCCCGATCCGGCGGCACAACGGACCCTCCGGGAACTTTATCCCTTCCGCGGCGACTGCCCCTATACCCTCCAGGTCGCCACCAAAGCGGGGATCCACTGCAACTCCAACACCAACGTCCCCATGAAGGTCACCAGCAACTTCCCCAGCGCCTACCTCCGCATGGAGCTGCGCCGGGGCATGAAGCTGCTCTACAGCTACTACATCGACCTCACCGAAGCCCCCGGCCCCTCGGAGATCGAAGCGGCCTTTCGGCGTCTCGAACGGGACGTGCCGTTGAGACGCTGAGCCGGGGGTCCGCGCTCCGGACCCGCGTCTCGTTTCCGATCGGTCGTCCCTGTTTCTAACGATCGGACGGATGCACCGCCGTCGACGTGCGTGCGTCTTCGCCATGCCGCACGACGCCCGGCGACCGCCGGGTATCGGGAGTTCGCTCCCGGCTCGCCGGCGTGCGTAGGCACCGGCTGCGGACGTCGCGGACCCGGGCGGATGATCTTCGGAAGAAGCCCCGTCTCAACGCGTTTTTTGCGGGGTTTTTTCCGGCTGGAGAACGATGGTGAAACAGGCCCCCTCTTCCCGGTTTTCCACCCGAATCGAGGAGTGGAGATGCTCGGTGATGATGACATTGGTCATATAAAGTCCCAATCCCGTCCCGTTTTTTTCGCTTTTGGTGGAGAAATAGGGATCGAAAATCCGGGGGAGAATCGTTTCGGGGATTCCTCCCGCGTTGTCACAGATACTTACCAGAATCTCCTCCCCCTCCCGATGGACGGAAATTCGGATCCTGCGCCGTTCGAATCCCTTCTCCACCAGAGCGTCCCGGGCGTTGTTGAGAATATTGAGGACCGCCTGGGAAAATTCGTTGGGATAACCGATGAAGTAGTTGCACTCCTCCATCTCCTCGACGATGTCGATCTGTTCCGAAGTGAAACTCATGCCCACCATATCGAGCAGATGGCGCAGCGCCTGCTCTACACAGAACTCTTTGCGCTCTTTTTCCGGCTTGTAGAAATTGCGGAAGTCGTCGATGGTCCGGCTCATCTGATCGATCTGTTTGCGGGAATGTTCATTGAAATATTCGATCATTTTTCCGTCCAGCTGTCCCTTGCGGTATTTGGCGATGAGAAGCTGATTCAACAGGGAGAGGTTGTTGAGGGGTTGTCGCCACTGATGGGCGATCATGGCGATCATCTCTCCCAGGTTGGCCAGCCGATCCCGGTGTACCATCAGGATCTGTTGTCGTCGGTTCTCTTCCAGGGCTTCGGCGATGCGGTGTTCCAGCGTGTCGTTGAGGATGCGGATCTGCCGGGAGAGACGGCGCTGCCGGAGGTAGGCGACGAGAATGATCAACAGGAAGAGTCCCCCCACGGCCAGATAGCGGAAGAGCAATCCGTAATCGAGACGTTTGACCACCATCGCTTCGGTCCACTTGGAGTCGATCGCCCGAAAGGTCTCTTTGGGAAGCTCTTCCAACACCTTATTTAGCGCATTGAAAAGCTGCAGCTCGTCCTTGCGGACGGCGATGCTGATGTCGCTTTTGATGGGAATGGTTCCGGCTACACCCAGGGTATGGAGATCGTGACGGTAGCGATAGTAGTCGAAGATGGGCCGGGGGGCGACGGTGAAATCAGCCGCGCCGTTTCGTACCGCCTCGAACACCTCTGCATAGTTTTCGAATTCCAGGACCCGGATCCAGGGGTGGCTCTCTTTGAGACGCTCGACGAGAGGATCGTCCCAGCGTGCGGCCATCACCTTCCCCCTCAAGGTATCGAAATCCCGGATCTTCCCCCGGCTTTTGGGTGCGACGATCACCGACTTGAAACTCAGATAGGGGCGGGAAAAGAGAAGGAGCTGGATATTCCGATGGGTCTGGAGGGCGGCCGGCAGGAGATCGCAACGGTGTTCCCGCAGGAGGTTTTCGGTCTGCTCCCAGGAGTTGGTTTCGACGTAGTTCACCTTCAGACCGAGACGCCGGGTCAAAATCGTGAGCGTATCGATCGCGATGCCGGCATGACGATTCTCCACCCGAAACTCGATGGGCGCGTAGTCCGGTTCGACACAGACATTGATCTCCTTCTTTTTCCGAAGCGCTTCCATCTCTTCGCGGGTCAGGAGTTCCCGGGTATCCAGCAGGGCGTTGATTCCGAACCATTTGTGTTTGAGTCGTTCGAGATCTTTGTGGGAAATCGTCTCCTGGGCCTTGTCAAGAATCCCGGCCAGGATCCGGTCTTTTTTGGATGTACCCAGAGCGATGTGACTCAGTGTTCCCGGCTCGTTGATGTAGCTGGTGGCGATGATGTTGGAGAGAAGGTTCTGGCGGATCAGATAATCGACGACCACCTGTTTGCCGATGATGGCATCGACCTTGCCGAAAGAGAGCATCTGCAGGGCTTCGAGCTGATCGGCCACCAGAACCTGTTTGATTTCGGGATGGTGTTTGGAGAGATAATGCTGAATAAAAAAATCTTTGGGCACGGCGACGCGCTTCCCCGCCAGGTCGGAGAGATTGTAGTAGATCTGGTTGTTGATATTGGTATAGATGGCGTTTCGAACCCAGATATAGGGACGGGTAAAGGCAAATCGTTTTTTCCGTTCTTCCGTGGGGGCGATGTTGAGAATGACGTCCAGACGGTCGGTCGGAAGCATCTTGATGAATTCTCCCCAGGTATACCCGCTGACAAACTTCAGCTCCACCCCCAGCCGCTTGGCCAGCAACTTCATGTAGTCGACGGAAAACCCTTTGGGGACGTCGTTTTCGTTGAAATTGAAGGGGGGCCAGTTGCTTTCGTTGTGGACTTTGAGGACGGGATGCTTACGAAGATATTCCAACTCTTCGGGATTCAGATGCAACGGACGGGAGCTCGCGTTGCCCTCTTCCGGGAGAATGACTCCCCGTCCTCCCGCCGTCTCCGCCGATCCTCCGATCGTCATCGATACGATCAGTCCGATGAACAGGACGATATGGACATGCCGCTTTTTCACGATGGGCTACTCCTCTCAAGAGATGATCCCGTTCCCCGCTTTCGCAATCCGCTCCGGCGGTGGCGAAACAATCGCCGTTCCGGGAACACGGGATGGGCCGATCGGGTGTCGCAAAAGCCGGAGCGGGTCGGCCGCCGATCGGTCGCGCAGGCTTCCCACTCCTGCAAAATCGACGTATCCCTCTCACGAAAGAGGATCGCCTCCACCCGTCGAAACGAACTATCATACTCGAAAATTCTTGGGACAATATGAAGACAGTCTGATCTCTCTGTATCCGTTTCGGAATCTGCCCCGTAGGACCGGGGCGCGTTGCGAAGAATCGTTGGCGGCGGCTCAGCAGCCCGCGCAGCGGACCGCCTCCTGGATCTTGGGGACGATGGAGGGGTCTTCGAGGGTGGAGGTATCCTGCTTGATCTCCTCACCCTTGGCGATGGCCCGCAGGATCCGGCGCATGATTTTGCCGGAGCGGGTCTTGGGGAGGCCGGGGACCACGACGATGGCGTCGGCCTTGGCGATGTTGCCGATCTCTTTGGCGATCACTTCGTTGATCTCTTTGGTCAGCTCCACCTCTTCGCCCAGGTTGTCGGCGATGTCGTCTTTGAGGACGATGTAGGCGAAAATACTCTCCCCCTTGATCTCGTCGGGACGGCCGACCACGGCCACCTCGGCGACATGGGGGTGCTTCTTGATCGCCGCTTCCACCTCGGCGGTCCCCAGCCGGTGACCCGAGACGTTGATGACGTCGTCGACCCGGCCGATGATGGTGATATACCCCTCCTCGTCCCGCACGGCGCCGTCGCCGGAGAAGTAGACGGGCTTGCCGTCTTTGACCACGTCGCCGAAGTAGGATTTTTTGAAGCGCTCGGGATCGCCCCAGATGGTGCGGATCATGCTGGGCCAGGGGCGGGTGATGCAGAGCAGCCCCTGCTCGCCGGGAGCGACGGGGGTGCCGTCCCGCTCCAGGACCTCGGCCATGATCCCCGGCAGGGGGAAGGTGGCGCAGGCGGGCCGGACGGGAGTGGCGCCCGGCAGGGGGCTGATCATATGGCCGCCGGTCTCGGTCTGCCACCAGGTGTCTACGATGGCGCAACGGCCCCCGCCGACCGTCTCGTAGTACCATTTCCAGGCCGGCGGATCGATGGGCTCCCCGACGGTCCCCAGGACCTTGAGGCTGGAGAGGTCGTACTTTTCGGGCTCGTGTTCTCCCATTTTGTGAAGGACCCGGATGGCGGTGGGGGCGGTGTAGAACTGGTTGATCCGCAGCTCTTCGACCATCTTCCAGGCGCGGCCCGCGTCGGGATAGGTGGGAACCCCCTCGAACATCACCGTGGTCGCCCCGGCCGCCAGGGGGCCGTAGACAATGTAGGTGTGTCCGGTGATCCAGCCGATGTCGGCGGTACACCAGTAGGTGTCGTTCTCTTTGACGTCGAAGACCCACTCCATCGTCATCTGGGCCCAGAGGATATAGCCCGCCTGGGCGTGCTGCACTCCTTTGGGTTTGCCGGTGGAGCCGGAAGTGTAGAGGAGAAAAAGCGGATCTTCGCTCTCCATCGGCTCCGCTTCGCAAACGTCGCTCTCCTGGCCGATCAGCTCGTTGTAGCTGTAGTCGCGGCCCTCGATCCAGACGACATCTTCGTCGTTTCGCTGGACGACGAGTACCTTCCTGACACACTCGCACCCCTCTTCCAGTGCCGTGTCGACCACCGGTTTGAGCATGTAGGGTTTGTCTTT
>CAZGGT010000201.1:0-9736 GCA_964525335.1 uncultured Nitratifractor sp.
TCCAAGATCGACCCCGTCCGATTCAGCGAATTTCTCAACGAAAACGCCGCCGACGGATGGGAGGTCGTGACCATGCGAAAAGTAAGGGGTCAGGTGATAATGATAACCTACTTTTCATTCCTCTTTATTACTCCGTATACCGCCGGTTGTGATATGCCCAACACTTTGGCTATCATATGCTGAGAATAGCCTTGGTTATAAGCTTTGAGTATGAGTTTGTTTCTTTCTTTGATATTTTCATAACCCGATAACATCTTTTCAAGCTTTTTAATATCCGGTTTTTTTTCCGTATTCGGGGCTTCTACAAGGGCGGATGCTTTTTTAAGCTCTTGAAGCATATCCGTATCGACACTGCTTTCTATCAAGGTTTCTATGGCTTTTTTATCTTCTTTGTAGTGTCGTACTATCCAAGCATTTCGTAAACATTCGGGAACGTTTTGTTTTAAAAAGTGATGATAAGAGCAGTAGGGATAGCTTTTGATATCTTTTACCATTTTCGCTTTAAGCGGGTTTTGTTCGATATAGCGCATAAGCATATAAAGATAAGCCTCATTTGTTACGTACCACGATTTAAACCTTCCTTGCCAAAGATGTCCGGTTCTTTCGTATTTTTTATTGAAATAGATGGCATAGTTCATATTGAGTTGTCGCATAAATTTAGATAGATTCTGGCTTTTTATCTCAAGCAAAAGATGATAGTGATTTGACATCAGACAATAGTTATGTATCGTAATACCGAAGATTTTTGCATAAAAGCACATTAGCTCTTCAAAGTGTTCATAGTCACTTGCTTCTTTGAAGACAACACGTTGTTCAACACCTCTATTAACGATATGATAATATCCTGCTATTTCGATACGCGGTTTTCTAGCCATTTCATTCTCCCTTGTCGGAGTATAGCGTAGGGTAGGGTTGGTTATCATTATCACCTGAGCCCTTTACCCTGCATCGGGGCGAAGATCGTCACCGAAGGAACACGGGACCCGGAAGCGGAGCTCTTTTTGATGAACCACCAAGGAATCATCGACATCATCACCATGGAAGCGGTGGAAAACGTCCACTTGCGCTGGGTCGCCAAGAAGGAGCTCTTTGATACCCCCTGGTTCGGCCATCTCCTCAAGGGAGGCGACATGATCAGCGTCGACCGGGAGAACAAGGCGGGCCTCGTCAAACTCTTTAAGGACGCCCGGGAGACCCTGGAGAAGAAGGGGCGCGCCATCGCCATCTTCCCCGAAGGGACCCGTGCCTCGGACCAGAAACTCCTCCCCTTCAAGCCCGGCCCCCGCTTCATCGCCCAGAAGCTCGGGATGAAGGTCCAGCCCGTGGTCATCGTCGGGAGCAAATGGGTCCTCAACGAACACGACCGCACCGCCCACAACGGCACCGTCAAGGTGATCTACCTCCCCACTGTCGACGTGAGCACCGCCGGAAAGGACTGGTACGAAAAGATCGCCGAGACGATGCAGGCGGAGATCGACCGCCAGGAGCGGGAGTACGGCCTCCACCGCTGACCTGATGCGCTCCACGACTTTCGAATCTCGACTTTCTCTGTACCTCATATCGATACGTTACCCCAAAAGTCGTGAAAACGGTATCCGAAATCGAAGTTCAAAACGACGATGGATCCCTCTGACTTCCTCCCGCTCAATCGACTCAAAGTTTCCATGCTGTAAGGTTTTCGACCTCACACATACGATACAAAACGGAAAGGAAAACCATGAGGATAAGGGTCTATTACGAAGATACCGACGCCGGCGGCATCGTTTACCACTCCCGCTACCTCAACTTCTGCGAGCGGGCCCGGAGCGAGGAGTTTTTCCGGCGGGGGATGCAGCCTGTCGGCGAAGGGCACAGCGGCTTCGTGGTGCGCCGGATCGACGCCGACTTTACCGGAATGGCGAAGCTGGGGGATCTGCTGGAGGTGCGTACCCGCGTCCTGGAGGAGACCCGGAGCTCCGTCCTCCTGCAGCAGAGCATCCACCGGGAGGCGGAAGAGATCTTCTCCATGAAGATTCTGCTGGTCTACGTGGTCGAGGGACGCCCCCGGCGCATCCCTCCGGAGCTGGCGGAGCCAATACGGGAACTTGGAAATACGACGAAGACCATTCGGAAATCTTCCCGGGATCTTTTAGAAGGGCGTGATTGAATCGGTGGGGAACGGAGCGGAACGAGGGATATGGAATCGGCCGGCGTTCCCGAAATCGGGGAAGAGCATGTCGAGACCTCGTAACACTCTACCTACCATAGTTGACCGCCTTCATTCTCCTTTCCGGGAACCTTCTCCCGGTTTTTTCCCCGCCGTTCTCTTTCACTCCCGGATCGGATGAACCCCTTCGAGTGGATCCGGTCGAGAGGGGACTGCGAGCAGATCCGACGGACAAAGAAAGAATCCGGACCGCCCTCACAGCGCTTCCGGAAACGGTACGGCGAGGTAGGATCAGATCAGATATTTTCGGAGTTTTTCCATCAAGACGTTGGGGTTGAAGGGTTTGAGGATGAAGTCGGTCGCTCCCATCTCCAGATATTTTTTTTCGTCGAGCCCATCCACCGAAATGATGAAAATCGGCAGATCTTCGTACTGGGGAATTTTGCGAACCTCCTGGAGAATCTCGTCTCCGCCCATCTCCGGCAGGTAGATATCCAGCAGAAGCAGATCGATTCTCGGCTCGCCCCGCTTCAACATCTCGATCACTTCGCTTCCCCGGTCGTTGGCAATCACCTCGCAGTCGCTGCACTCGATCGCCTGTTTGAGCATCGTCCTCAGCAACTGGAGGTTGAATCCGTCATCTTCAACAATCAGTACACGTTTCACCACTTTCTCCTCTTTTCATAAACATTTCTCTTTTTCTTAAGTATATGCCCGTTTTCATAGGTTGTCACTTAAATTGTGGAAAACAAATATCGAAAATACACTCGATCCGGCAAATTCCCCCGTTGAATCTCCCCTATTTACAGGAATCGAAAGAAACCCCGTTTACTTTTTCCCAAGCCTTCGTTTCCAGTAGGCCACCGCCGCCAGGCCCGCGCCCACACAGAGAAAGATGAAAGCGATGGAGCCGAGGATGACGGCGGGAGTGACGGGCTGGGAGAGATCGGGCATCAGCCCAGCACCTCGGCGCAGCGGGGGCAGAGGCTCCCCTCCGCTTCGGCGGCATAGCGCCAACAGCGGGGGCACTTGTGGCCCGGGGCCCGGTGGAGGGTGAAGCGTTTGCCGCCGGCCTCGAAGACGCCCAGCTCCTCGGTCCCGAAGCTCTCCGCCGCGGCGCTGACGACGAACCAGTCCTCCAGGTCTTTGCCCCGCAGGGGCAGGGCCGCCACGTCGCCGGCGAGGGCCAGCTCCAGGGTCGCCTTGATCACCTTCTCCTTCTTGAGCCGGTCCACCGTTTCGCCGAAGGCCTCCCGCGCCTCCATCAGCAGCCCGTCGTCGAAGGGGGCCTCGACCGGCGGCAGCGGGTCATACTCCAGGTCGAAGACGTCGCCCCACTCCCCCCGGACCACCGCGGGGGCGTACTCCAGCACCTCGTCGGCGGTGTAGGTGAGCGTCGGGGCCACCAGGGCCAGCATGCTCCGGGCGATCATCGCCATGGCGCTCTGGGCGGTTCGCCGCTCGGGAGCGTCGGCGGCGTCGCAGTAGAGGCGGTCCTTGCAGATGTCCATGTAGATCCCGCTCAGTTCGTTGGTCAGGAAGTGCTGGAGCAGGGAGAAGCCCCGGGAGAACTCGTAGCCGTCGAAGGCCGCCTTGACCTTCCCGAAGACCTCGGCGGCCCGGGCCAGGATCCAGCGGTCCAGCTCCCCCAGCTCCTCCACGGGCCGCAGCGCCTCCAGGTCGTCGACGTTGGCCAGGAGGAAGCGGAAGGTGTTGCGGATCTTGCGGTACTGCTCGGCGGTCTGCTTGAGGATTCCGTCGCTGATCTTGAGGTCGCTCTGGTAGTCGCTCAACGCCACCCAGAGCCGCAGGATCTCCGAGCCGTACTGCTGGGTCACCTTCTGGGGGGCGACGACGTTGCCCCGGGACTTGGACATCTTCTCCCCCTTCTCGTCCACGGTGAAGCCGTGGGTGAGGATGGAGCGGTAGGGGGGATGGAAATTGATCGCGCTGCTGAGCAGCAGGGAGCTCTGGAACCAGCCCCGGTGCTGGTCGGAGCCCTCCAGGTACATGTCGGCGGGGAACTCCCCGGCGTCGTAGCGGCGGGATTTGAGGACGGCGTTCCAGGTCGATCCGCTGTCGAACCAGACGTCGAGGATGTCCTGGACCTTCTCCAGCTCCTCGGGGGCGTAGCCGCTGCCGGGGTAGAGGAGCTCCTCCACGGGCCGGTCGTACCAGGCGTCGCACCCCTCCCGCTCGAAGATGGCGGCGACAAAGTTAAGCACCTTCTCGTCCAGGACCACCTCTTTGGTCTTCTTGACCCGGAAGAAGGCGATGGGGACCCCCCAGGTGCGCTGGCGGGAGATGCACCAGTCGGGGCGCCCCTCCACCATGGAGCGGAGGCGGTTGCGCCCCCAGTCGGGGTAGAAGGTGGTGTCGTCGATCCCCTTGAGGGCGATCCGGCGCAGGGTGTCGTCGGCCCCTTCGGGGGTCTCGTCCACGGCGATGAACCACTGCTTGGTGGCCCGGTAGATCACCGGCTTCTTGGTCCGCCAGCAGTGGGGGTAGGAGTGGACGAAGGTGGAGGATTGCAGCAGGGCGTCGCCCAGGAGCTCCAGGATCTTCTCGTTGGCGTCGAAGATGTGCATCCCCACGAACTCCTCGGGATTGGGGAGGAGCTGGTGGCCGATGAGGCTCTCGTCGTAGCGCCCCCGGTCGTCCACGGGCATCAGCACCTCCAGGCCGTATTTGAGGGCGACGAAGTAGTCCTCCTCCCCGTGGCCCGGAGCGGTGTGGACCGCCCCGGTCCCGCCGTCGAGCTCCACGTGCTCTCCCAGGACGATGTGGGAGCTGCGGCCGTTGAGGGGGTTGATGGCGCGCTTGTGCTCCAGCTCCTCGGCGGCGAATTTCCGCACCGCCTGGCCCGAGACCACCCCCTCCTCGATCAGGGCGTCGTAGCGGCTCTCGGCGACGATGTAGCCGTCGCCGGTGAGGACGTACATCTCCCCGGGGGCCAGGGCGATCCCGGTGTTGGCGGGAAGGGTCCAGGGGGTGGTGGTCCAGATCACCAGGGCCGCCTTGTCGTGGATGTCCAGCTCCTCCTTGGCCTTGTCGCTCAGTTCGAAAGCGACGTAGATGGAGTAGTCCTGTTTGTCCTTGTACTCCACCTCGGCGTCGGCCAGGGCGCTCTCGGCGGCCCAGGACCAGTAGACCGGTTTGTTCCGCTCCACCAGGAGCCCTTTTTTGGCCACCTCGCAGAGGGTCCGGTAGATCGCCGCCTCGAAGGCGAAATCCATGGTGACGTAGGGGTTTTCCCAGTCGCCGATCACCCCCAGGGACTGGAAGCCCTCTTTCTGGATCCCGATGTACTTGGCGGCGTGTTCCCGGCAGAGGGCCCGGAATTCGCTGACGGGCATGGCGTCTTTCTTCTCCTTGCCGATGCGCTCTTCGACCTTCTGCTCGATGGGGAGGCCGTGGCAGTCCCAGCCCGGGGTGTAGCGGACCGCCTTGCCCTGGAAGTAGTGGTGCTTGACGATGATGTCCTTGAGGATCTTGTTCAGGGCGTGGCCGATGTGGATGTCGCCGTTGGCGTAGGGAGGGCCGTCGTGGAGGGTAAACATCTCCCGCCCCTCTCGGTTGGCTTTCATCCGCTCGTAGGCCCCTTCGCTGAACCATTTCTTGTAGCGGAGAGGCTCGTTTTTCGGGAGGTTCCCCCGCATGGGGAATTCGGTTTTCGGCAGCAGCAGCGTCTCTTTGTAATCCATCTGGGCGATCCTTCGGGCGTTCTGAAATTGGGGCGATTATATCCAATAGGGGTTTAGGATTCCGTTATAATTTTTCAGTCCCCGAAAATGACAACGGGAGGAAGGAGGATTCAATGGATGAGGAACTCCATATACTTTATATAGGCGACCGCCTGCGATTCGACGAACTCCTGCGGGGATATGTACGGAGGGAATGCGCCCGGAAGGGCTGGAGTATCGGCAGGGAGAGTTTCCGACCCGCCCTGATCGCCGAAACCCCCCTGACCCTCCGGCGGGAACTGGAAGCCCCCGCGCGTCATCTCATTCTCGCCGACGGCGATGCTTTCCCCCTCGTCGGACGCATTCTCTCCACCCTGAGCGAAACATCGCTGAACTTCAGTGCCGAAGGGATTCTCGCTCCCGCCGCCGCTTCGGAGATCCATGCCCAAAGCTATACCCTGCGCCTCGGGGATCGGGAACTGGGGGTCGTCCTCTCCACCCCCACCCACCCTTTTCCACCTCTGCCTCTTCCCGAACGGGGAAGCCGCTGTTATCAATATTTCCCCCGCAGCACTGAGGAATCCCGGGAACTTCTTCGGAAGCTGCTCCCCCTCCAAAGCCTCGGAGTCTCCCTGACCCCCATCGCTCCCGGTTGGGAGAGGATCTGCGCCTGCGGAGAGAGCGCGATTGCCCGCTTGGAAACGCAGCTTGCCGGCACCTCCCTGCGTCTGCTCCCCTTCAGCAGCCTGGTCCAGGCCCTCATCCATTATCTTGGGGAAGAGGGACGCACCCTCACCTTCGCCGAAAGCTGTACCGGAGGGCGACTGGCGGCGGCGATCACCGCGCACTCGGGCTCTTCGGCGATTCTGGAGGGTTCCTGGGTCACCTATGCCAACCGGATCAAGGCAGGATGGCTGGGAGTTCGGACCGAAACCCTGGAACGCTACGGAGCCGTCAGCGAAGCCTGCGTCCGAGAGATGGCCTTCGGCGCCCAACAGCGTATCGGTGCCGACATCGCCGTGGCCGTCAGCGGGATCGCCGGGCCCACGGGTGCGGTCCCGGGCAAACCGGTGGGGACCGTATGGTTCGGCCTGCGCAACGGGAGGCGGGAGCGAACGGAACGGGTGCACTTCCGGGGAGATCGCAACGCCGTCCAGGAGCAGGCGGTTCGACACGCTCTGAAAATGATCGTCGAGAGTGAAGAAAAAATTTTCGATTTTTTTTCCAAAACCCCTTGACAGGATGATTTTTCTGGGCTATAATTCTGCCCACTTAAAGCCACAGAGGCTTTTTGTTTTCGACCCGTTAGCTCAGTTGGTAGAGCAACTCCCTTTTAAGGAGTGGGCCCTTGGTTCGAATCCAAGACGGGTCACCACCTTCAGGTATCTTTTCGATGACTTATGGACTAGATGACCCTTTCATCTAGTGGCCAAGGATGCTACGTTTTCCACGTAGTCACAGAGGTTCAAATCCTCTAGGGGTCGCCAATCGTAACTGCCTGAATCCGGTCGCTTAGCTCAGTTGGTAGAGCGCCACCCTTACAAGGTGGATGCCAGTGGTTCGAGTCCACTAGCGACCACCACGGCATGAGCCGGATAGACAAAAGTGCGGCGGTAGTTCAGCTGGTTAGAATGCCGGCCTGTCACGCCGGAGGTCGCGGGTTCGAGTCCCGTCCGCCGCGCCACGATTCATTTTCTCCTTTTGATTGATTTATTTTATAGCGATTCCTCCTCCTTTTTTTGTCGTTCTATAAAATAGTTTAGGGGTCCTACCTGACCCCGCCCCTCCCCGATTCGCTATAATCCCCTCAAGATTCACTAGCATTGGAAGGTATCGCCATGTTCGGACGCATTTTGACCCTGTCGGTTTTGCTGGGACTTTTCGCCCATGCCACGATCCACTGCGTCGTCAGCATTCCACCGCTCAAAACCTTCGTCGAAGCCATCGGCGACGGAGCGGTCCAGAGCTCCGTCATGGTCCCTCCGGGTCACTCCCCCCACAGCTACGAACCCAAACCATCCCAGATGCGGGAACTGGAGCGGTCCGACTGCTATTTCGCCATCGGTCTCGAATTCGAAAAGGCATGGCTCCCCCGATTCCGGGCGCAGAATCCCCGCTTGAAGATCGTCGACCTGAGCGAAGGGATCCGCAAAGTCCCCATGCAACATGCCGATGTGGAGCAGAATGCTCCCCGTCCCCACAAAGCCGAGCACCTCGATCCCCATATCTGGACCGCTCCCGACAATGTCCGGATCATGGCCCGGAAGATCTACGAGACCCTCGCCGCCCTCGACCCCGCCCAACGTCCCCTTTTCGAGAAACGCTACCGGGCCTTTTTGAAAACGATCGACGCTACCGACCGGGAGATCAAAGCTCTTCTCGCCCCGCTTCCTCCCCACAGCGCCTTCATGGTCTTCCACCCCTCCTGGGGATACTTCGCCCGGGAATACGACCTGAAACAGCTTCCCGTGGAGGTGGAGGGAAAAGCCCCAAAACCCCGACAGCTCATGGCGCTGATCGATGAAGCGAAGCGACGAAAGGTCCGGGCCATTTTCGTCCAGCCGGAGTTTTCCGACAAAAGCGCGAAACTCCTGGCCGCCGAACTGGGCATCCCGGTCATCAAGGTCTCCCCCCTGGCCCCCGACTGGCACGCCAACCTCCTGCGCCTCGCCAAAGCCATCGCCCGGGGGGCCGCCCGGTGAGCCTGCTGGAAGTCGAAGGGGTTAGCTTCGCCTACGACCGGGAGCCGGTCCTGGAGGATGTCGATCTCACGGTCGAACCCCACGAGTTCGTTGCCGTCATCGGCCCCAACGGCGGCGGCAAATCGACCCTACTCAAGCTCATCATGGGACAGTACCCTCCCCAGAAGGGAACGATCCGGGTCCTGGGAAAATCCCCCGTCGAAGCCCGGGAGGAGATCGGCTACGTCCCCCAAAACACCAACGTCAACCTCGACTTTCCCATCCGGGTCCTGGACGTGGTGATGATGGGCAACCGCAAACGCCACGACGGCGGTGGACTACTCCATCGTCTCTTTCCCGTCCGCTACAACGATATCGAACGCCGCTGCGCCTACAGCACCCTGGAGAAGGTGGGGATGGAGGCTTTCATGGATCGCCGCATCGGCGACCTCTCCGGCGGTCAGCGTCAGCGGGTGATGATCGCCCGGGCTCTCTGCGCCCACCCCCAGCTCCTGATCCTCGACGAACCCACTTCCAGCATCGACGTAACGGGTCAGGAACAGATCTATACCCTGCTCAAAGAGTTGAGCTCCGAGCTGGGGATCCTGGTGGTCAGCCACGACCTTTCGGTCATCACCCGCTACGCCGACAAAGTCCTCTACGTCAATCGCCACAGCTATCTCCACGATCTTCATGACACTCCCATTCACCTCCAGACCCCCGAAGGGGAGCACTTCTGCGAAGTGGAACTGATGCAGCGCCTCGCCGAGCGGGAGTGCGATTGCCCCGTCCACGGAGGCGGGAACAAGGAGACGCCCCATGCCTGAGATCCTTCACTACACCTTCATGCAAAACGCCCTCCTCGCCGGGATCCTGGTGAGCTTTGCCGCCGGGATCGTCGGCTCCCTGATCGTCGTCAACCGCCTGGTCTTCCTGGCCGGGGGCATCGCCCACAGCTCCTACGGAGGGATCGGGATGGCCCTCTTTTTCGGCTGGCCCATCTTCCTGGGGGCTTCCCTCTTTTCCGTGGCCGCCGCCCTGCTGGTGGCCGCCCTCACCCTCCGCAGCCGCCACCGCAGCGACACCTACATCGGCCTCATCTGGGCGGTAGGCATGGCGATCGGAGTGATCTTCACCGACCTGACACCCGGCTACAACACCGATCTCATGAGCTACCTCTTCGGATCGATCCTCGCCGTCAGCCGGGAGGATCTCTGGTTTATGGG
>CAZGGT010000202.1:0-2837 GCA_964525335.1 uncultured Nitratifractor sp.
ATGAGCTCCGCCGGCCTGGAGGACGAGAGCCTGCCGGCCCCCGAGGAGCTGCTGCGCCCGGTACTGGAGCGCTCCCGGGCGGCGGTGGATGTGATCTACGGCAAACGGACCCCCTTCCTGCGCCTGGCGGAATCCCTGGGACTGCCGGTGCGGGACGGGAGCGCGATGCTCCTCTACCAGGGGGTGATCGCCTTCGACCTCTTTACCGGAGGGCGCTTTCGGCGGGAAGAGATCGAAAAGGCGATGGCGGGAGCGTTCGAATTGGAGAGATGAGTGGGTCGTGTGAGGATGGAGTGGGTAGTGGGTAGATTCGGGAATTGTTCCACGCTTTTAGGGTTCCAGCTTTTCTATCGTTTGTAATGATTGGATCTTCCCCTCTTCCAGCATTTTCAGAAAACGGTCGACTCCCCGGGGTTCGTTGCCGTTGCCGTGGAGGAGGATGACGGAGCCCTCCCGGGGGTGCTCTCCTTTGGCGATCCAGGCGTCGCTGCCGAGGATGACGAGGCCGAGAGAGCGGAGGGTCTCGACCGCCCGGCGGTTCGAGACCAGGCCGGGGAAGCGGAAAAAGACCGAGGGGATCACGCCCCGCCTCAGCAGACCCTTCTCCAGTTCCAGTACATCTTCCCGCAGGTGCTCTTCGGGGGAGAGGACGAAGTTCTCCCGCAGGGGGCGGCCCGGGTGGTAGTGGTGCCAGGCGGTATGGTTGCCCCAGGTGATCGCCAGGGAGCCGTTCCGGTCCCAGGCCCGGAGCTCCCGGAAGGCCGCCGGGTGCTTTTCGATCCAGCGCTCGGTGAGGAAGAGGGTGACCGGGACGGGGTGGGGAAGGCGCTGGATGAGGGCCCGGTAGAGCCGATCTTCGTAGCCCGGTTTGGAGGAGGGGCAGAGGTCGGTCGTGAGGTAGAGCCCCCGGCGGCCCCGGGTGATGCCGTCGTTTTGCAGGGGCCAGGGGGCGGCGGAGGCTTTGCGCAGGAGGCGGAGATAGCGGGAGTCGCCGCAGGGACGGGTCGGGACCTTTTGGGCCGCCTGGATGCGGGTGCGGAGGGTGCGGGTGTCCACCACGAGCTCCATCGAGACGCCGCCGCGCCCGAAGGTGCGCAGAACCGCCGTCTCTCCCCGGCAGCGGGGAGGGGTGAGGGGGGTGTAGTTTTCGATGGTCGAACTTTGGGCGGTGGCGAGGATGGGGATGGATAGCATCGATACATACATCCATCTCGGGACGAAAAAATGAAACGAAGCAAAGAAAAAAAGAAAAGCTGAGGAACTGGCGTCGTTTAAGATCTTTCTTTCCATGCCATACTTTCCTGCTTTCGGACAACTTCCATGCCGTTTCTTTTGGAATTCCGGAATTTTTCTTATTTTTCACATTATAGTAGAATGCCATTGATTAAAAGCACCCTTGAGAATGGAGAGAGATGGAGAAGGTCGAACTGCTGGCTCCCGCCGGCAACCTGGAGAAGCTCAAGATCGCCCTGGCCTACGGCGCCGACGCCGTCTACGGAGGGACCAGCACCTTCAGCCTGCGGATCCGCAGCGGCAAGGAGTTCGATATGGACTCCTTCAAAGAGGGGATCGACTACGCCCACTCCCTGGGAAAAAAGGTCTACGTCACCGTCAACGGCTTCCCTTTCAACTCCCAGCTCAAACTCTACGAGAACCACCTGGCCCGGATGCGGGAGCTGGGGCCCGACGCCTTCATCGTCTCCAGCCCCGGGGTGATCCGCATGGCGCGGAAGATCGCTCCCGAGATTCCCATCCACCTCTCCACCCAGGCCAACGTGATGAACGCCATGGACGCGGGGGTCTACTACGACCTGGGAGTGCGGCGGATCATCGCCGCCCGGGAGATCAGCCTCAAAGACTGCGAAGCGATCAAAAAGGAGCTGCCCGATCTGGAACTGGAGATCTTCGTTCACGGCTCCATGTGCTTCGCCTACAGCGGCCGCTGCCTCATCAGCGCCCTGCAGACCGGCCGGGTCCCCAACCGGGGCAGCTGCGCCAACGACTGCCGCTTTCCCTACGAGATCTACGCCCACAACGCCGAGACCGGCACCACCTTCAAGCTGGAAGAGGAGAGCGAGATCGGCACCTACATCATGAACGCCAAGGATATGAACCTCGCCTCCCACGTGGACGAGATCCTCTCCAGCGGGGTCATCGACTCCCTCAAGATCGAGGGGCGGACCAAATCCCCCTACTACGTGGGGGTGGTGACCCGGGCCTACCGCCAGGCGATCGACGACTTCTATGCGGGGGTCTTCGAAGCGGAGCGCTACCAGCGGGAGCTCCACACCACCCAGAACCGGGGCTTCACCGACGCCTATCTCATCAGCCGCCCCTTCGAGCGCCACGACACCCAGTCAACGGGTTTCACCATCCGGGAGGGGAGCCACCAGGTGGCGGCCCTGGTGGACGAGCGGGGCGAAACCTGGCGCTGCAAGGACAAGACCTGCGTCGGCGACCGCCTGGAGATCGTTCTCCCCGTCGGAGCGCGCATCGACCCCTGCGACAACGAACTGGGCAGCGTCGAGCTGGGAGAGGAGGGGACGTGGTGGCTGCGGATCAAAAAGATTCTCTCCCGCTCCGGCAAGGAGTTTGAGTGCATCCACAGCGGGGATCTAAATGATATAATACTCCCCACGAAATTCCCCGGCTATACGATCCTGCGCCGGGACATCCGGGAGGCCCGGGCCAAGAAAGGGCTGGAGCCGGAGCCCCACGCCTATCAGAGGAGGGAGAAGAAGAGTTCTTCTCCCTCCTCTGAAGTGAAAGGTGAAAAGTGAAGAGTGAAAAATCGTTGAAAGGGTTTGGATGAAATTCGTTTCGATCATTATCGGAAG
>CAZGGT010000203.1:0-4018 GCA_964525335.1 uncultured Nitratifractor sp.
GGTAAACGGATTTCCCGATAGAATTTTCGTCAGGAAAAATAAAACAAATTCACTCAAAGGATGTGCAATGCTCAACTTCAAGGTATTCAGCAATCAACCGGAAATGCTGGAGAAATTCAGCAAATACGCCAAAATCTACGGTGTCATCTTTCTGATCCTGGGACTGGTGGGAATCTTCTATCCCGGTCTCATGTCCATCACCACCGCCATCTTCTTCGGATGGCTGCTGCTCTTCAGCGGTTTCATGGTCGGGGCACAAACCTGGCAGTTCAACCGCAAAGACTGGGTAGGCTGGTTGAAGTTTCTCCTCTTTACGGTGGTAGGCGCGATGATCATCGTCAATCCCCTGCCCGGCGTCATCGCCCTGGGGATCCTCTTCTCGGCCTACTTTTTCGTGGACGCCTTCGCCAATGTCGCCCTGGCCTATCGGCTCAAGCCGGAGCCCTACTGGTGGGTGGCCCTGCTCAACGGCCTGCTCTCCCTGGGGCTGGGGATCTTCTTCTTCCTGGCCATTGGCAATCCCCTCCAGACCCTCTGGCTGGTCGGAATCCTGGTCGGGATCAGCCTCTTCTTTGACGGCATCATGCTCCTGAGCCTCGCCAGCGCCGCCAAGCAGAAAAAAGGGGAGTGATCCTCTCCTTGGCTCTCCCAAATGCAGAAGCGAAGGAGCTGAGAGCATAGAGCGGAGAGCAAGCGGCCAGGAAAGTGAAGAATGAAAAACGAAAAGTGAAAAGCTAAGAGCTGATTTCCTCCGATAAACTTTCTCCTCTGCCCCCAATGCCCAATGCCCAATGCCCAATGCCAAAAGCGGAAAGCGGAAAGCCTAGAACGGAGAGCTGATATCGCTCGACAAATTTTATCTTCCCGGGACTATCGACTATCGACTATCGACTATCGACTATCGACTATCGACTATCGACAACCAATTCCTCCAATCGCTCCGCCGCCACTGTCGCCCGTTCTCTCAGGAATATATCGGTCAGATCCTCCGTATAGCGGGAGGGCTCGACATTGATCTCGATCACCTTCGCCTCCCGTGCCTCGAATGGAATCATCGAGGCGGGCATCACCTCCCCGGTGGTTCCGACGATGATCAGCAGGTCCGCGTCTCGGCAGAGCTCCACGCTCTCCCGGTAGGCGTCGGGGGGGATCGCCTCGCCGAAAAAGATGAAATCGGGTTTGAGCAATCCCCCGCAATCGGGGCAGGCGGGGGGCAGCCGCTCCAGCAACTTCTCTTCGAACTCCCACTTCTTGCGGCACGCCGTACACTCCAGCAGCCGGGCCGTCCCGTGAAACTCCACGACCTTCCGGCTCCCCGCCTCCTGGTGGAGGTTGTCGATGTTCTGGGTGATGACCCCCCGCAGGATGCCGAGGCGCTCCAGCTCCGCCAGGAAGCGATGGGCGGCGTTGGGCCGGGCGTTGCTCCCCATATAGTCGTAAAAAATCTCCTTGATCGCCCGCCAGGATTCCAGGGGATGGCGGTGGAAATAGCCCAAATCCAGGATCTGCGGGTCGTAGCGGCTCCAGAGCCCCTCGGGCCCCCGGAAGGTCGGAATCCCGCTCTCCACGGAGATCCCCGCCCCGGTAAAGGCCACCGCCCGCTTCGCTCCCGCGATCCACTCCGCCGCTTTTCGGTAGTCGTTTTCCATTCGTTTCGCTCCTTTTCGTCACATTCTTCGCCGTGAAGCAACCCCGGTTGCATACGATCGCACTTCCTTCCCTCTACAATACGTCCCCGAAGTCACACCACTATTATACAAAGGAGACGATCCATGCTGATCAAGAAAGAACACGCCATCGCCCTCTACAATGTCCTGGGCGAAGAGAACAAAGGGGCCCACTGCCAGATTTCCGTCGCGAGCGAGCGGGAGCCCTACATCGAACTGGACCTGGCCAACCTGCTGGAGCTGGGAAGCTCCCGGGTCGAGTTCCGCCTCTCCTACTGGGGACGCAACCTGATCCACCTTCTGGATGAAATGATCCGGGAAGGAACAATCGAGATCCCGGCCAACTGGGAGCGGGGATTCCGCTGGGTGGGCAGCGAAACGATCGCCATGATCGAGGCGGCCCTGCGCAACGACGACTACGTCGGCCCCGAAGCGGCCGACGCCCTGATCCGCCGCGGATTCGCCGAGAAGGTGCGCGACGAGCACCGGGGCGAATGCGTCAAACTCAACGGCCACGCTCACGATCTCTACGAGATCTACACCCACTCCCATCCCAAGCTGGAGATCTCCCAGGAGCTGGCCAACGCCATCGTGAGCATGCCCGAAGGACCCGCCGAGAAAAACGCCCTCACCTTCGAGGGGCGGGAGGCGGAGCTGCTGGAGTCGATGCGCCTGCTGAGCTACAGCGTGCCCGCCACCGACATCTTCACCCTCAACCGCCTGGGGCTCGCCGTCAAAGAGGCGATCACCCACATGGCCTACCCCTACGAGACCGTCATCGGCGAAGAGTACCTCCACCTGCTGGCCGACTATCTCGACCGGGGCTTCGACGCCCTCAACGACCGGGAGAAGGAGCTGCTCGAGAGCCTGGCCCTGGTCCATGCCGAAGGCAAACTGCTCCCCGGCGGGGAAGCCCTGGAGGAGGTGCTCCACATCCTGCGGGAGGGAGAGTACTATCCCGCCCGGACCTTCAACCTCGAAGCCCTCGACGCCGAGATCCTCAAGGGGATCGTCGAGACCATGAAGCGCCACGACTCCAACCCCGAGGTGCTGCCGACCCCCGAGGAGATCCGCCACTACCTCCTGGATCTTCCTCTCAAGGAGTACAAGCACCTCAAGGAGCACTACGGCCGGCGCCTCAACGAAGATCTGGGCTACCAGAAAAAGGAGGAGCTGCGCAAAAAATTCGCCGAAGCCCTGAGCGTCGAGGAGCTCTTCAAGAGCTTCTACGAAAAGGGCAACCACTGGCAGGAGAAGCTGATGGACGTCATCGAGGAGTCCCTCATGACTCTCAAGAGCTTCAGCCTGGTGGAGGCCCGCGTCAGCGACTCCGGCAAGCTCTACTACGATCTGACCCCCGAAGGGCGGATGGTCTACGAGGAGCAGCAGGAGAAAGGCATCCGGGAGATCAGCGCCCCGGCGGTCAAAGCGATCACCATCCGGGAGAGCCGCTTCGGCGCCCCCAACACCGCCTGGTACGAAGCGGCCAAGGCCGAGCATCTGGTGGGCGGCGGCGCGGCGACCCACTCCGGACGCCTCTACGCCGACCTGGCCTACACCGTGGAGCGCAAGCCCCACATCACCCGCTTCGAGCTCCAGGTCCTCCACAAGATCCCGGCGACGGGAAGCTTCGTGGAGGATCTCTACGGGGAGTTCGACGAGACGCTCCGTGAAGAGGTCGATTACGGGCTCAACAAGCTCGAAGCACGGGGCATCATCGAACTGCTTCCCGACGGCGGCCTGGTCCTGACCGAGGCGGGCGAGCTGATCAAGCGGGCCCTCTCCGGCACGCCCGAGTCCTTCGGCAACGCCCTCAACCCCCTGGTGGTCCGGGTCCTGGAGGCGCTGCACGAAGTGGGCAACCTCTACGTCAAGGAGCGGAAAGTCCGGATCCTGCCCAAAAACGTCAAAGAAGCGATCCGCATCTCCGGCCTGGACGAGGCGACCTTCGACAAAGCCCTCACCGTCGCCCGCAACGCCCGCTTCATCGGCCACACCAGCATCAACGAAGCGGGGCTCGACATCCTCGAAGCCTACGAACTGCTCAACGGATGAGGCCCGGCCTCTCCGCCCGTTCCGAAACGTCCTTCCCCGTTCCCCTTTCTCTGCGTTCACGATCCATCAATCATATTTCCATTTAAGCTTAAAAAAATTACAATGAACTGCATCACAAGAATAGGGAAAGGATCGAAGATGACTCGAAACGGGCGCAAAGGGATCCTGGCACTCGGAACCCTCCTCCTGCCGTTGGGGATTTTGCTGAGTCCTACGCCCTCGGTCGGAGGATACGGCTGTGGGGGCTACCGCTGCATGAGCTGCGGAGAACTCTGGTACGAACGCAACGCCATCTT
>CAZGGT010000204.1:0-4306 GCA_964525335.1 uncultured Nitratifractor sp.
AGATCCCGCATGAACCCACCCTTGGCCGTGAGGCAGAAGGCGCATCCGACCTTGCACCCCACCTGGGAGGAGATGCAGACGGTATAGCGCCGATGGTGCTTGAGGGAGCCGTCCTCGTGATACTGGGCCTCCTTCATCAGCAGCAGTACCGCTTCCACTGTGTGGCCGTCGTGAAGCTCGAAGAGGTACTTGACGCTGCCGTCCCGGCTCTCCTGCCTGGAGACCATCTTCAGGGGATGGAGGGTGTACTCCTCCTCCAGCTCCGCCCGCAACGCCTTGGGGAGGTTCTCCATCTCGTGGAAGGAATCCGCATGCCGGTGGTAGACCCAGTTGTAAATCTGTTTGGCCCGGAAGGAAGGCTTGATCCGCTGAGCCAGCTCCTCTTTGGTGTAATCCTGGATAATTTTTTTCATGACGATTCTTGTGTATTGGTATATTGGTTATTGGTGTATTGGGGAGAAGGAATACCGCGTCCCAATGCACCAATAACTATCTCTTCAGCACGCCCTTCTCCCTCAGATAACGTTCCAGCCGCTCCATCGCCTCTTTTTGATTGGCGAGGAAATCCCGGTGGGCGTTTTCGTCGCAGTAGTTGGTCACGCAGAAGACTCCGCCGGCGGGGATGCCGAAGGTTTTGGCGACGGCGAGAACGGAGAAGAACTCCATGTTCTCCAGTTTGAGA
Organism: uncultured Nitratifractor sp.; assembly: GCA_964525335.1. Lineage (GTDB taxonomy): Bacteria > Campylobacterota > Campylobacteria > Campylobacterales > Sulfurovaceae > Nitratifractor. Next base: position 683 of record CAZGGT010000204.1, read on the forward strand.
TTCTTTTCCAGAAACTTTTTGGCGATCTCCCGATCGGTGGTGATGTAGTTGGAGGAGTTGACGATGGTTTCACGTGAAACATCCTCGGCGGCGGAGACGACGTTGCTAATGGGCGTGTAGGCGCTTCCCGTCAGCAGAGCCTGCTCCACGTTGGCCGCCGTCTTGGATTCGACGATCTCGAAGATTTCGTGCTCCCCGTAACTTCCCGCCGTCCCGACGAAGAGGAGGAACTCCGGCGCCTCCATCGTGGCCAGGCGGGTGAGGTTGATGGCGGAGTGGACCAGACCGATCCCGATGGGGACGGCGAAGGGAAAGCTCTCAGAGTCGCCGGCGCAGAGAAACATCTCAGAGCCTCACCGGAATGCCGTGGGATTTGAGATAGCGTTTCAGATCCATGATATCGATCTCCCGGAAGTGGAAAATGCTGGCCGCCAGGGCGGCGTCGGCGTTACCGACCGTGAAGGCCTCCTCGATATGTTCCATCGTCCCCGCCCCGCCACTGGCGATGATGGGGATGGGAGCCACTTCGCCGATGCGGCGGTTGAGCTCGTTGTCGAAGCCCGCCTTGGTGCCGTCGGCGTCCATGGAGGTGACCAGGAGCTCTCCCGCGCCCCGTTCGTAGGCCTCCCGAGCCCAGGAGACGGCGTCGATCCCCGTGTCTTTCCGCCCCCCATGGGTGAAAATGTTCCAGCGCCCCTCCCCGACCCGCTTGGCGTCGATGGCGACGACGATGCACTGGGAGCCGAAACGCTTGGCCCCCTCTTCGATGAAAGCGGGGCGACGGATCGCCGCGGAGTTGATGCTGACCTTGTCGCAGCCGGCGTCCAGAAGGCGGTAGATGTCATCGAGCTCCCGGATCCCCCCGCCGACGGTCAGGGGGATGAAGACCTCCCGGGCCACCTGCCGCACCACCTCCACGATGGTGTCGCGCCCCTCGTGGGTGGCGGTGATGTCCAGGAAGGTGATCTCGTCGGCTCCCTCTTCGTTGTAGCGCCGGGCCACCTCCACCGGGTCCCCCGCATCCCGGAGATTGACGAAATTGACCCCCTTGACGACCCGTCCGGCGTTGACGTCGAGGCATGGTATAATCCGTTTGGCGAAATAGTCCATCGTCTATGAATCCCGTATGAGAAATTAGGGCGATTATATCGAAAAAAGGGAGCCGAAGACTTCTTGCCAAATCTGTGAAAAAAGAGTATAATGAAAAATTATAGGCCCAACCCTTCCGAAATTGCCGAGAAACGATTCGGTCAGAATTTTCTGGAAGACCGCAGCATCATCGAACAGATCATCCAATCGATGCCCGACGACACCCTGCCGGTGGTGGAGATCGGGCCTGGATTAGGTGATTTAACCAAAGAGCTCGTCCGCATCCGTCGCGTCACGGCGTATGAAGTGGACCCGAGGCTGTGCAGGTATCTGGCGAAGGAGTTCGCCGGAGAGATCGCCGACGGCAGACTCCGACTGGAGTGCGGAGATGTGCTGGAGCGCTGGAAGCAGGGAAGCCTGAGCGACCGCCCCTATCGGCTGGTGGCCAACCTCCCCTACTACATCGCCACCACCATCCTCCTCAAGGCCCTGAAAGACCCCCTGTGCCGGTCCGTATTGACCATGGTGCAGAAAGAGGTCGCCGAGAAGTTCGCCGCCCGGGAGGGCGAGCGAAATTTCTCGGCCCTCTCGGTCCTGGCCGGGACGGCCGGGGAGGCGGAACTCCGCTTTCTCGTCCCTCCCGAGGCGTTCAATCCGCCCCCCAAAGTCGACTCCGCCGTCCTGGAGATCCGAAAATCCGACAGCCCCGACGACGAGGGCTTTGAACGCTTTCTCCGTACGGCCTTCCGTCAGCCGAGGAAAACGCTGTTCAAAAACCTCGCCGCCTCCTTCCCCAAAGGAATTCTGGAGGCAGTCTACTCCACGCTGCAACTCGAACGGAACCTACGGCCCCACGAGGTCGGGACGGGCCTTTATCATCGACTATACCATGCATTGACAAAGGAACCCGACCATGGAAAAGAATCAGAACAACCCGGAAAACGGAAGCCAGAAGAGCAACAGCGGCCGAAACAGCCGCCGACGCCCCAACCCGTTCCGCACCAACAGTAACAATCAAGGCAGTTCCAACGCCCAGAGTGGCCAAAACAGCCGGGGAGAGCGAAGCGGGGAAAGCCGCAACGACAGCGGCCAGAACAACCGCAAACAGGGCGGTGAAGGCAACCGCAGCGACAATCGCCGCAACCAAAGCGGCAGCAACCGCAATCGCAACCAGGGCGGCGGCAACCGGAACCAGAAATCCGGGGGTCGCAGTGGTGGCGGACGGAGCCGGGGCAGCCGGCGACCCAAGATCGATACCACCGTTCCCGCCGAGATGAAAGCGGCGATTCTGGAGAACGAGCGGGTCCAGGAAGAGAGGATGAACCCCTGGAAACAGATCAACATGAGCACCAAAGGAAAGCTCCGCTTCACTCCCCTGGGCGGCCTCGGCGAAATCGGCGGCAACATCGCCGTCCTGGAGACCGAGAAGGACGCCATCATCATCGACGTGGGGATGAGCTTTCCCGACGAAACAATGCACGGTGTCGACATCCTCGTTCCCGACTTCAGCTACCTCCACGCCATCAAGGACAAGATCCGCGGCATCGTCATCACCCACGCCCACGAAGACCACATCGGAGCCGTCCCCTACCTCTTCAAAGAGCTCAAATTTCCTATCTACGGGACTCCTCTGGCCCTGGCGATGATCGGCAACAAGTTCGACGAACACGGCCTCCAGGCCGACAAGAAGTACTTCCGCTACGTCATCAAGCGCAAGATCTACGAGATCGGGGAGTTCAAGGTGGAGTTCATGCACATGACCCACTCCATCATCGACGCCTGCTCCCTGGCGATCCAGACCCCCATCGGCACCCTGATCCATACGGCGGACTTCAAGATCGACCACACTCCCATCGACGGCTACACCGCCGATCTGCACCGCTTCGCCCATTACGGGGCCCAGGGGGTCCTCTGTCTCTTCTCCGACTCCACCAATAGCCACAACCCCGGCTTTACCAAGAGCGAATCGGTAGTGGGCAAGACCTTCGACAGCCTCTTCGAGCAGGCCAACGGCCGGGTGATCATGTCCACCTTCAGCTCCAACGTCCACCGGATCTTCCAGGCGATGGAGCGGGGGGTCAAACACGGCCGAAAGATCTGCGTCATCGGGCGAAGCATGGAGCGCAACATCGAGACCACCCGGCGCCTGGGATACATCGACATCGACGACAAATACTTCATCGAGCCCCACGAAGTCAACAAGTACAAAGACAGCGAAGTCCTCGTCGTCACCACCGGCAGCCAGGGGGAGACCATGGCCGCCCTCTCCCGAATGGCCACCGACGAGCACCGTCACATCAAGCTCAAGCCCACCGACACCGTCATCATCTCTGCCAGCGCCATCCCCGGCAACGAAGCGAGTGTCTCCAAGCTCATGAACCTTCTTCTCAAGGCCGGCGTCACCGTCCGCTATAAGGAGTTCAGCGACATCCACGTCTCGGGCCACGCCTCCCAGGAAGAGCAGAAGCTGATCCTGCGCCTGGTACAGCCCAAGTTCTTCCTCCCGGTCCACGGGGAGTACAACCATATCGCCGC
>CAZGGT010000205.1:0-2554 GCA_964525335.1 uncultured Nitratifractor sp.
GTTCGCACAGGGCAGGGATCGGGCGGGAGCGATCCTGCATCGCAGTGCGGCGCAGGAGAAGGTACGGGATCTCTTTTTTCGTTACGGAGGGAGTTTCGTCTTCGTCAAACAGCTCGATCCACTGCACAAAGCCTTGCATGATGGAATGATTTTCCGGGTAAAGGGAGGTCGGGTGGTAGAGATGATTCGTTTTCCGACGGCGCGTTTTTCGCAAGGACGTTGGAGCGCCCCCCGGGCGACGGTACGGACCAAACTGTACGATCCGAAGGGACGGTTGGTACGTTTCAACGATCGGGAAGTGAAGGATCTGACGGTGTTGCGGGGATATCGGCCGAAGATTTTCAAACAGATCTACGAGGGAAGGAGTCTGACGATCCAGGACGGGCTGGAAGCCTGGAGGCTTTTGGCAAGACAGGGACTCGACGCCGACAAGATCAAGGCGGCTCTCTCCAATCAACTGGTGATGCCCCTGTTCGCCCTGGGCCTGCTCGTAATTCTTTTTTTCAAAACTCCCCCCTACCATCGCTATATCCGCAAGGAGCGGCTCTGGATCATCTTTCTGGGAAGTGCCATGCTCTTCTGGGGATTGCTTTTTGCTCTCTACCGTTTGGGGGTGAATGGCACCATCGACCCCATGTTCGCACAGACGGTACCGGTTCTGTTTCTCCTGCTCTTCGCCCTTCATCTTTACCGGAAAGAGGGGCGGATCGAGGAACTTCGTTGAGCGTTTGCATCCCCCTTTCAGAGGAATGGTTTCCAAAATTGGATAGAATATCTCCCATTTGAGTCATTTTCATTAAAGTATCGGATCATTTCATGCACATCGATTTCCATCAACTGGCCGAGCAATACGGTACCCCGCTTTACGTCTACGATTTCGACGCCATGCGGGAGAACTACCGCCGCCTCAAGGAGGCTTTCGCCGGCCACAAATCCCTCATCGCCTACGCCGTCAAGGCCAACTCCAACCTCTCGGTCCTGCGCCTCTTCGGGCGGGAGGGGGCGGGGGCCGACTGCGTGAGCATCGGCGAAGTGCTCCGGGCCCGCCGTGCCGGGATCGAGCCCTACAAGATCATCTTCTCCGGAGTCGGCAAACGGGACGACGAGATCGCCCGGGCCCTGGAGGAGGGGATCCTGATGATCAACCTGGAGAGCGAGGCGGAGATGAAGCACGTGGAGGCGGTCGCGAAGCGCCTGGGGAAGGAGGCCCGCATCTCCATCCGGGTCAACCCCAACGTCGACCCCCGGACCCACCCCTACATCTCCACGGGGCTCCATGAAAACAAGTTCGGGGTCGAGGTGGAGATGGCCAAGCGGATGTACATCTACGCCAAAAACTCCGACTGGCTCGATCCGGTGGGGATCCACTTCCATATCGGCTCCCAGTTGACGGAGCTCGATCCCATCCGGGAGGCGGCGGAACTGGTGGCGAACCTGGTCCGCTCCCTGGCGGCCATCGGGGTGGAGATCCGCTTCTTCGACGTCGGCGGCGGCCTGGGGGTGGTCTACCGGGACGAGACCCCCATCGATCTGGCCGACTATGCCGAGGCGATCACCACGGCGATCAAAGGATTGGATCTGACCGTCGTCTGCGAGCCGGGGCGCTACCTGACGGCCAACGCCGGCTGGCTGCTGACCCGGGTGCTCTACGAGAAGCGCAACGGCGACAAGCGCTTCGTCATCGTCGACGGGGCCATGAACGATCTCCTGCGCCCCTCCCTCTACAAGGCATATCACCGGGTGGAGCTGCTGGAGGATGCGGATGGCCGGGGAGAGGCGACTCCCGCCGACGTAGTGGGCCCGATTTGCGAGAGCGGCGACTGGCTGGCCAAAGAGGTCGCTCTTCCCCCTACGGAGAGCGGGGATCTGCTGGTGGTCCACAGCGCCGGTGCCTACGGCTTTACCATGGCCAGCAACTACAACACCCGGGGGCGGGCCGCCGAGGTGGCCTGCGAAGGGGGCGCATGCCGGCTGATCCGGGAGCGGGAGAGCTTCGAGGAGCAGATCCGGTTGGAGACGAACTATCTGGAGCGATGAGATGAACCTGGATGAACTGCGCAAAGGGATCGACCGCATCGACGATACCCTCCTGGACCTCTACAACGAGCGGCTGAAGCTGGTCCATGAGGTCGGAAAGCTCAAAAACCGCACCGGAGCCCCCATCTACCGCCCCGAACGGGAACGGGAGATCCTGGAGCGGCTCAAACGGCGCAACCGGGAGCAGGGGGGATTGCTCACCGACCAGGCCATCGACGCCCTTTTCCTGGAACTTTTCGCCGTGGCCCGCAATTACGAGCTCCCCGAGCGGGTCGCTTTCCTGGGACCCGAGGCGAGCTTCACCCACCAGGCGGCGGAGATGAAGTTCGGCGCCATGAGCTCCTACCTGCCGATCCACAGCATCAAGGGGGTCTTCCGGGAGGTGGCCCGGGGCAAGGCGAAATTCGGGGTCGTTCCCATCGAGAACAGCTTCAACGGCATCGTCAGCGATACCATCAGCTGCCTGAGCGACTACGACCTCAAAATCATCGCCGAGGTGCTGGTGGAGATCCACCAC
>CAZGGT010000206.1:0-3850 GCA_964525335.1 uncultured Nitratifractor sp.
CCCCGGATCCGTTTCGAGATCTCCGACACCCAGCGGGACCTCATCGAGACCGCCAACGACAACATGCTCGAAGCCCTCCGCGACGCCATCGTCTACACCCTCCTGGTGATCATGATCTTCCTGGGGAACTTCCGGGCCATCATCGCCGCGGGGCTCTCGATCCCGATGGTCTTCTTCGGGACCATGGCAGTGATCTGGCTCATGGGGGGCGAGCTCAACATCGTCATCTACACCGCCATCATCCTGGCCCTGGGAATGCTCGTGGACGACGCGGTGGTGGTGCTGGAAAACATCGAGCGCCACCTGGACGAGGGGGCCGAAGATCTCCAGCACGCCATCCGGGAGGGGACCCGGGAGGTCCTCGCCCCCATCTTCGCCGGGACCGTGGCCACCATCGCCGTCCTTTTCCCCCTGATGTTCGTGGGCGACTATCCCCAGCATATCTTCCGCCCCCTCATCGAGACCCTCATCATCGCCCTGCTGGTGAGCTGGTTCCTCTCCATCACCTTCATCCCCAAGCTCTCCGCCTGGCTCTACCGCAACGGCACGGGCAAAACAAAGATCGAACGGGAATTCGAGTGGTTCTACCAGCACACCATCGGCCGCCTCATCACCCCCTACGTCGGCATCCTCCGCTTCTCCAACGGCCGTTTCGCCATCCCCCGGCGGATTTTTCTGACGATGCTGGTGCTGGTGACCCTGGTCCTGAGCGTCCGCACCATCCTCCCCCTCATCGGCAAGGATGTGATGCCCCCCATGGATACGGGAATCATCAAAGCCCAGATCGCTTTCAGCAGCAACGAGGATGTCCAAAGCGCCGAGCGCAAGCTCCGCCCCTTCCTCGACTGGCTCCACGAGCAGCCCTGGCTGGTGCGCAGCTCCATCGCCTTCGGCAGCGAGCCGGGGGTCCTGAGCCTGGGCAGCGGCAACCTCCCCACCGAGGCGACCCTCACCATCACCGCCGTCAACCGCTTCGAGCGCAACGCGAGCATCTGGCAGCTGGAAGACAAAATCCGCGACCGCCTCGCCCGGCTCCCGGGCCTCAAAAAGAATGACGTCTTCGACTTCGGCGCCACCGCCCTCTCCAGCATCAAGGCCCCCCTCGACGTGCGCCTCAGCGCCAGCGACTACGCCCGGCTCCCCGAAAAAGCCCGGGAGGTCCTCGACGCCCTGCGCCCGATCCGGGGGCTCACCTCCCTCTCCACCAGCTGGGACCGGGACTTCCGGGAGATCGAGCTGCGCATCGACACCGACAAGGCCCTCAGTTACGGCCTGACCCCCATGCAGATCATCTCCCAGATCCCCCTCCACGGCGCCGTCGCCTCCCTCGCCTCGGGCTTCACCTCCATGCAGACCCAGTTCGTCCGGGTCTACCTCCGGGGCAAGTTCAACCGCAACATCGAAACGATCCGGATGCTGCCCATCAGCACCCCCTCCGGGGAGATCCCCCTCAGCCAGGTGGCGACCCTCCGCCCCCACATCGTCCCCGCCAAGATCGAGCGGGACCAGATGCTCTACAGTATCGACGTGGGGGGCTACCGGGCCAAGCGCCCCGTCACCCACCTCACCGACGACGCCGAGGCGGCCCTGAACAAGGTCGACACCGACGGCATCGTCGTCAGCCAGCAGGGGGACATCGTCCAACTCGACGACAGCTTCCGGCGGATGATCAAGGCCATCGGCCTGGGAATCGTCATCCTCCTGCTGGTCCTCATCTCCATCTACCGTTCGGTGCGCCTGGGGCTCATCATGATCCTGGTCCTCCCCCTCTCCATGATCGGGGCGGCCTGGGGGATGCTCCTCTTCGGCAAACCCAGCTGCATGCCCTCCATGGTGGGAATCCTGCTGCTCTTCGGCATCATCATCAAAAACGCCGTCCTCCTCATCGACTTCTACAAAGAGTACGAGCACGAGGGGCGCAGCCCCTTCGAAGCCGCCGTCGAGAGCGTGCGGGTCCGCTTCCGCCCCGTCATGATGACCGCTTTCGGGACCATCGCCGGGATGATCCCCATCGCCCTGGAGCAGGCGGTGGGGCTGGAGCGCCTCAGCCCCCTGGCCGACGTGGCCGTCGGGGGCCTCCTCGTCGGGACCCTCCTGACCCTGGTCTACGTCCCGATGTACGCCTACATCACCGACCCCCGCCACCGGCGGGATGACGGCGCACAATCCCCCGGAGACACGAAATGACCGGCTGTCCCCTGCCCACGGAGGGGCGGATCCTCCCCGAAGGACGCGGGGATCTCCCCCTCCACGAAGCGCTCCTCTACGGCGACCGGCTCCACACGGCCAAACTGGCCAAACGGGTCGCCTGCGCCCTGCACGACCTCCCCGGCCTGCGCCTGCGTTTCCGCTTCCGCCACGGGACCGAAGCGGCCCTCGCCGCCGACGTGCGCCGGGACCCGACCCTGTTCCTCGACGGGACGATCCTCCTGGAGGGGCTCCCCCCCACCGAGGAGATCGTCCGAATCTTCCAAACCCATCTGAAAGGAATTCCCATGACCCCTCAAACCCTTCCCGATTGTATCGTCCCCAAAGCGATGAACGAGATCCGTATCGGCATCGAAGAGTTTTTGGAACTCTACAACCGCGGCGAAGCGGAACTGGTGGATATCCGCATCCCCGAGGAGCTCCGGGTCTGGCAGCTCAACTTCGGCCGGAAAATTCCCGCCCCCGAACTCCCCGCCCACCTGGAGGAGCTGCGGAACCTCGGCAAACTCATCGTCGTCGCCTGTCCCCATACCGACCGCTCCAACATGGCCCGTGCCTACCTCGCCGGCGAGGGGATCGACGCCCGCTACCTCGACGGGGGGCTTCTGGGCCTCATGGCGCGCCTCAAAGGAGGAAAAGCCGCCGATCTGAAGCTGGACTGACCCCATGGATCCGGTCTGGCTTCACTATCTGGGGTACTTTGTACTGACCCTGGGGCTCTCCACCCTCTTCGCCATGGGGGGCGTCGGCTCCGCCATCGTCCTGGTCCCGATCTTCAACATGCTGGGAACGCCCCTCAACCTGGCCAAAGCCATCGGCCTCTTCATCAACACCTCCTCCACCATCACCGCCTCGGTGATGAACTTCCTCCGGGGGGTCCTGGACGTCCGCTTCGCCCTGCCCCTCATCGTGGCGATCCTCCTGGCCACGCCCCTGGGGGCCTGGAGCAGCCAATACGTTCCGGTGCGAACCGTCAAGTGGATCCTGGTGGCCTTTCTGGTCGTCGCCGCCCTCCTGCTCCTCTACCGCAAGCGGGAGACCAAGGTGGTCTACGACCGGACCTGGGTCCTCTTCGCCATCGGCTTCGGCGTAGGAATCGTCTCGGGGATGATCGGCGTGGGCGGCGGCGCCCTCATCATGCCCCTGCTGATCCTCCTGGGCTTCGACGCCAAAAAGGCCGCCTACGCCGTGAGCTTCATCATCCCCTTCTCCTCCCTGGGGGCCTTTCTCACCTACCTGAGTTTCGTCCGGATGGACTGGACCCTCCTGGGGATCGTCACCGTCGCCGCCATCCTGGGCGGCTACCTGGGCGACCGGATCATGCACTACCGCCTGGAAGCCGCCCAGATCAAAAAGCTCATCGCCGTTCTGCTCCTCCTGCTGGCGGTGAAGATGAGCTATACCCTTATGCGTTAGGAGTCCGATCATGGTTCATATTCTGCAACGTCTCGCCGACTGGCTGATCGAACGGGAGGAGCACGAGGCGGAAAACTGCGCGATCCCCGACGATCTCATCACCGAATGGTACGAGACTCTCGTCGCACGCCTCGCCGAACTGCGCCGTGACGGATGGACGGAGACGGAGGAGTACCGGATGCTCGAAGATCTCCGGCAACGGGTCCGCCGGATCCAAACGATCCGG
>CAZGGT010000207.1:0-3801 GCA_964525335.1 uncultured Nitratifractor sp.
ATGAAAAGCTGGAAAATTTTCCCAAGGGATATTTTCTGGTCCCCTTCAATCTCCCCTATCTCGTAGGGTTGAGCCTTCACCATCCCCGCAGTTCGGAGCTCGGCCTGAGCGATGAACAGATCCGTGAGATCAGCCGGATCAAAGAGCGCACCGTGCCGGTGGTCTTGAAAAAGGCGCGCCGGATCAAAGATCTCGAACTGCAGCTGCTCGAAGAGATGGAGAGGCATCCGGATGATCCGACGCGTCTCCATCCGCTGGTCGAAAAGATCGCCGAAATGAGAAAGGAACTGACCGAAGAACATCTGAAATGCATCGCCGCCGTCCTCGAGATCCTTACGGACAAACAGTACGAAACGATCAAAATGTGGAACAAATAAGCATCCTTTACGTTCACAACACAACGCACATGAATATTCGGGTATGTTGTATGAGATTTATTTTCCTGCCGCCCGACTCAGAAAACCGTTGAACGCGTTGGCGAAAGCGTGGGCGTCTTTGGTCCCGAAGGGCTTGGGGCCGCCGGTCATCTCCCCGCTGTTGCGGATCTCCTCCATCAGGTTGCGCATGGCAAGATACTGTTTGACATTCTCCCGGGTATAGAGGGTCCCCCGATGATCCAGGGCCTCCACCCCCCTGGTCACCAGCCGGTCCGCCAGGGGAATGTCGGCGGTGATCACCAGGTCCCCGGGCTCCGCCAGCTCCACCAGCCGATCGTCGGCCCGGTCCATCCCTTCGGCGACGATCTCGTAGCGGATACGGGCCGACTCCCCGATCCGGATCCGCTTGTTGGCCACCACCACCGTCTCCAGCCCCAGCCGCTCCACCGCCCGCAGAACGATGGGTTTGAGGAGGTTGGGGAAGGCGTCTCCGTCGATGAGCAGTTTCACAGGGTCTCTCTCCTTTGCCACATTCCGGCCATTTTACCAAACCCCTCCGCTTCCCGCGGTTGAAATCCCCAAAAGAATAGGATATACTTCACATTAACTATAATTTATTATAAAGTTAAACCATCAAAAGGATTAGTGATGAACATCCTCCATCCTCCCTTCGTCCACTTCGTGGTCGCCCTCCCCGTGGCGGCGCTCTTCGCCCAGCTCACCTACCTGGCCACCGGCGAACGTACCTACGCCAAGGTCGCACTGCGGATCCTCGCTTTCACCCTGCTCATGGGCCTCTTCGCCCTCTACACCGGGAATGTCGACGCCGAAAAACTCCGCGGTGCGGAGAAACTGACCGGTGCCGCTGCCCAGCTCCTCGAGAGCCATCGGAGCTTCGGCATCTGGCTCCTGGGAATCCTGGGGCTGACCATCGTCGTCAAGTGGATCGCCGCCGCCAAGGCCTCCCACTCCTGGGAAAAGCTGGCCCTCCTGGGGATCCTCGTCACCATCGCCGCCACCCTCTACCAGGGGAACCGGGGAGGCGAACTGGTCTACCGCTACGGTGCCGGCGTCAATCTCAAAAGCCTCCAGCAATCCGTCACCCCCTCCCAACCCAAGGAGTAAAACCATGGCCTACATCGACCTGCCCGAATACGAAGAGATGGATCCGGAGATCCAAGAGAAAGCCCGCCCCATCCTGGAGCAGACCGGGGAGCTGGGAGAGATTTTCCAGCTCCTGGCCGTCCGCAAGGATATCTTCTTCGCTACCGACCAGATGGCCACCGCCTATCTGCTCAAGGAGACGGAGCTCCCCTTCCGCATCAAGGAGTCCATCGCCCTCCTGGTCTCCGCCGAAAACGGCTGCAAAATGTGTGTCGACCTCCACAAACGCATCGCCGTGATGCTGGGAATGCAACCCGAAGAGGTGGAGAAGGTCCTCCGGGGGATCGATGCCATGGAAGCCACGCCCGAGGAGAAGGAGCTCCTGCGCTTCTGCCTCAAAGCCGCCGGCAAAGAGAACTACAAGATCACCAAAGAGGAGATCGAAAATCTCAAGGCCCTGGGCTACACCGAGAGCCAGATCGTCGAAGCGGTGGCCATCACCGGCTACTTCAACTACATCAACACCCTCTCCAACGTCTTCGGTCTGGGGCAAGAGAGAGCTTAACGTTCCCCTAAGCCCCCTTCCCTATCATAAGGTCATGCAAAAGAAGATTCTCCTCCTCGAAGACGACAAGATTCTGGCCGAGACGATGCTGGACCTGCTGGAAGCCCGGGGTTTCGAGGTGACCCACGTCGCCGACGGCTCCAAAGCCCTGGACGCCACGTTCACGGAGCGGTACGACCTGATGATCCTCGACGTCAACGTCCCGGAGATCGACGGTTTCACCTTTCTCGACGAAATGCGCCGCTCCGGCGACACCACCCCGGCGCTCTTCATCACCGCCCGCACCGACATCGCTTCCCTCTCCCGGGGCTTCGAGGTCGGCGCCGACGACTACATCAAGAAACCCTTCGACTTCGCCGAGCTGATGATCCGCATCGAAGCCCTCCTACGCAAAGCCTACCAGTGCCGGGAGGACGAGGTGGTCGTGGGGGAGTTCCGCTTCTCCATCTCCAGGGCGGAGCTCTACCGGGGCGAAGAGTTCCTCCCCCTGCCTCCGGCGGACCTGCGGATCGTCCAGCGTCTCTTCCGGCATCGGCACGCCACCCTCCCCAAGGAGGAGCTCCTCGAGACCCTCGGAGACGGCGAGGAGAGCAGCGAGGGGGCCCTGCGGGTCCACATCTCCCGGCTGCGCAAGCTGGGACTCCCCATTCAGACCGTCAAAGGGATAGGATACCGCCTTGCAACGTCATGAGCGACAGGCTTTTCTGAAATTTTTCTTCATGTATTTCGCCAGCGTGGCGGTGCTGGTCCTGCTGGCGGGCTTCTTCTACTTCCAGCAGATCCGCTCCCACCTCCTCAAGGCCGAGGAGTTCAGCATGCTCGAATACGCCCGCCACATCAAGATGGGCGGCCCTCCCGGGGAGTTCTGCTCCGGGTTCCGGCACCGCTTCATTCCCGCCCACGGCCGGCACATCGATATCCGCAACTTTCACCGCAGCGGCGACGAGTTCGTCAAAGTGGTCCCCCTCCGCTTCGGAGACCGATACCTGGAGGTCCGCAAATCGGCCCGGGGCTACGAAAGGAGACTCAGGACCCTGATCCTGCGGATCCTCGGGGTCCAGGCCCTGCTCCTCCTCCTTTTCGGCCTCCTGAGCTGGCGCCTGGCAAAAAACGCCATCCGGCCCCTGGAGGAAAGCATCGACCTTCTCGACTCCTTCATCAAGGACCTGATCCACGACCTCAACACCCCCCTCACCGCCATCAAGCTCAACCTCACGGTCCTGGGAGAGCTGGAGCCGAAGCTCCGGGAATCCCGGGTCCTCCAGCGCCTCCGGGAGAGCGCCCGGACCGTCTCGGAGCTCCACGAGAACCTGACCATTCTCCTGGAGGAGAAGACCTTCCAGACCAAGCGCCTCAATCTCTGCCCCCTCATCCGGGAGCTGGTGGAGGTTCAGCAGTCCCTGCATCCGGAGATCCGTTTCGAGCTGGAGTGCGAGCGTTTCCAGGCCACCCTCCACCCCGGAGCCTTCCGCCAGATGCTCCAGAATCTCCTCTCCAACGCCGGACGCTACAACCGACCCGGAGGATATGTTCGGATCTACCACCGGGGACGCACCCTCTACATCGAAGACTCCGGCAAGGGAATCGAAGAGCCCGAACGGATCTTCGAACGAGAATACAGCGGCGAGGGAAGCAGCGGCCTGGGGCTCGACATCGTCAAACGCCTCGCCATGGCGATGCAGATCCGCATCGAGGTGCGGCGCAACGACAGCGGTGGGAGCACCTTCGCGTTAACGATGCCTTAACCGCGTTTGG
>CAZGGT010000208.1:0-15477 GCA_964525335.1 uncultured Nitratifractor sp.
CGGATCAGAGAGCGCCCAGAGCCTTCTTGACGTTGTCTTCGGCCATGGAGATGTTCCACTCGGGCTCCCAGACCACCTCGACCTCCACCTCTTTGACGCCGGGCACCCGCATCTCCACGGCATCCTTGACCCACTGGGTCAGCATCTGGTGCAGGGGGCATCCCCGGGTCGAAAGGGTCATCACCACCTTGACGTTGCACTCCTCGTCGATGATGGCATCGTAGATCAATCCCATCTCCACCAGGTTGAAACCCACTTCGGGATCGATGACGTTGCGGATCGCGTCGAAAACCTGTTCTTTCGTAATCTCACACATGTTTGGTCCTTAGTCGCTTGTCATTCGTCGTTCGTATTTTTGGGGTCGCCTTCAGCGACGATTTCAATGTAGAAGGCGTTGCGAAGCAACGCCATCCAAAACCATTCACCATTCACTATTCACCCTGGCTTTCGTCCTTGCCGAAAGCCAGCATCCACTTCACGCTCGCCAGCATGTACCCCGCTCCGACGATGAAGAGCGCCACTCCACCGTAATAGAGATCGTACCACTCGGTCAGAATCCCCAGGCCCGCGACGACGACACCGGCGGCGGTGAAGTAGAACTCCCAGTCGGCCATCTTTTTGGGATACATTTCATGGAGCATCGGCACCTTGCGCTTTCCTACCAGAGGGCTGTAGCGCTCGAACCAGACCAAGAAGGGAATGATCTTGTAGAGATGTCCCGTGATCAGAAAGGTGATGAAACCCATGACGAGAAACCAGGCCGAGGCCAGAATGAAATTCTCCCAGCCGAAAATCGCCGAGGGAACCGCCAGGATCATCGCCAACACCAGGGAACCGTAGCCGAAAAACATGGAACGGGCCCAGATGTCGTTCTCTTTCCGTGCCCGGACCTTGTAGATCAACCAGATCTGCCGGAGGTAGAGGCTCACGGCGAAGAGCATGACGAAGATCGCCGCGAAACGCCCGAACTCGAAGCCGATCAAAGTCGAGAAGAGATGCAGCAGCACCCCGCCGACCATGAAGTTGAAGGCCCGGTTGATGGGAGTCTCGTCGAAGCCGTGGGCCAGGCCGAACATCGGCAGGAGAATCAGGGAGAGCCCCATGATGGTCAGCACCACGTAGCCCCCCAGGACCAGGACCGCATGGGTCCCCAGCCACCAGCCCACGTCGATCTTCGCCCCCGCGCCGATGGCCAGGGTCATCAGGAAGCCCACGACGATCCCCGTGGTCAGAAAGAGGTTGGCCGCGACGGCGGTCTTGACCGTCAGGGTGACGTTCTCCACCTTCCGAAGGGTCATCAGCGTATCGTAGAGATAGATCAGCATCGCCGTGAGCACCAGCAACCCCCCGTAGGGCAGCACCGCCGGCAGGGCCCAGAAGCCCAGGACCATCAGGAGCGTTCCCACCAGCAACAGGGGCCAGATGACATAGTAGAGGTCCACCGAATGGTGTCCCACCTCCACCACCACGGGAATGAGCTGGGCCATGGCCCCGAAGATAATCATCATCACGAAGCCCAAAAGAAACCAGTGCACCCATCCGGCGATGGCGGGATCGAAGTGTCCCAGAGAAGGGTCGAGGAAAAGCAATGCCACGCTCCCGAGAAAAAAGAAGACCGTCCCGATGATGAAAAAGGGAGCGATCATCCCGAAGGGGGGAGCGTAGTCCTTGCTGACGGCAAACATCGTCCCTTACCCCGCGCAGGAGGCGTCGTCGAGATTGGCCTTTTCACTCTCGCCGGGCTTGTAACCGAAGACCAGTTTTACCCGTCCGTCGGGAAGGTTCTCCTCCTCCAGCAGGGCGAAATTGGCCCCGATCTTGTCCAGGAGCCCCATGGGCTTCTTGTGGTTGATCATCACCAGCCGCTTCTCGGGGCTGTCGATCAGCTTGAGCCCCGCCATGGCGTTGACCATCGGCTCCGGGGGACCGCATTTGGAGGTATCGAACTCGTAGTACTGGGTCTCCCCCATTTTATAGGTAAAGAAGGGAACCGTCGCTCCGGCGACTTCGATGGGTTCTTTGGTGATATCTGACATAATTACTCCTATTTAAAAGATAGGGGCATTATAGGACCGGGCTCCTGTGAAAGAGTTGATTTTGATCAAGTTTCGTACGGATTTTCAAAACATATTCCGGATTTTCTCGTCAAAAAAAAGGGGACGAACGGAGTTCGGTTTCCTAATCGACGGAATTGTGGATTCCTTCCGTCATTCCGTCACTTTTTGAAATGTTTTTTGACGAATTCCCGGGCCATGGCGTCGAACTTCTCCATCCGTTCCTTCCCTTTGGGAAGCTCCTTGCGGAGGCGTTTCATCTCTTCCAGAAAGCCGTCCACCCCTTCAGGGAGGCTCTCCTGGAACCAGCGGCGGATATGCTTGGCAAAGGCGGGGGAAGCCCCCGAGGTGGAAAACGCCACCGTCAGGTCCCCCTGCTTGACGTAGGAGGGGAAGATGAAATCGCAATAGCGGGTGTCGTCGACGCTGTTGACCAGGACACGGCTGGATCGGGTCTCCTCGAAGACCTGCCGGTGAAGCTCCACCGTATCGGTGGCGACGATGACCAGATCGTAGAGGAGCGCCTCCCGCTCCCGATAGGGACGTACCAAGAGGCTCAGGCAATGCTCCTCCGCCATCACCCGGACCGCTTCATCCACCTCCCGGGCCACGATAGTGATCTCCTTGGTAAACTCCAGCAGTTTCTCCAGCTTTTCCGCGGCGATGGTGCCGCCGCCGACCAACAGGACCTTCTTCTCCTCCATCTGGAGGAAGGCGGGAAAATAACTCATCATGCCTCCTTATAGGACGAATTTCATGGGATCGACCGGCGTACTCTCCCCGATGCCGGTGGTCGATCCCCGGATCAGACGCGGCCCCCGGATCGGGAGAGAACCGATGGGGACATTCTCGGGATACTCCGAGAGGGCGCGCAGTCGGATCGACGGATCCCTCTTCAGCAGGACAATGAGCCTCCTCAGCTCTTCACGGGCGCCGACGGTTCCGAACATCTGGTCGTGCATCAGGACCATCAGATGCCCGGGGGTGAAGCTGTGTCCCCGCTCCAGCTGAGAACGAATCCTCCGATAGAAGGTTTCGGCGGAACCGATGGGTTTGCCGCTGTGGGTATGGGTCCATTCCAGATCCCATCCGTAGAGGGTATAGCCGTGGGCGGCCAGGAGATCGGCCGCCGCCCGGGCGCTTTTGTCGGCATCGTAGGCCCGTCCTCCTATCCGCCAGCTGTCCCGGCCGGGAAGGCGTCCCCGTTTGCCGGAAAGCCCCAGAAATTTCCTGTTCCGCTCGAAATCCTCCAGCACCCGCTCCGGATGGCGGTAGTAATCGCTGTAGTGGCCGTTGGCATGGGTGTAGCTGTGGTTGGCCAGGGAGACGTAGGGATCGCCCCGATAGGCTTCCAGGTAGGCATGGTAACGCTTGGAACGGGCGTGCTTCCCCACCACGAAGGCCGCCAACGGCACTTCCGTTTCCCGAATCAATGCGTCGATATCTTCGCTACAATGCATCGGACCGTCGTCAGTACTCAGATAGACACTGTATTTTGCCTTCCCTTCGCCGGGAGGCTTGGGGCCTTCCTGACATCCCAGCAGCAGAAGCGAAGCCCCCACGGCCAGGCCCTGCAAAAATCCCCTTCGTGCTTTTTCCATCGCATCCTCTTCTCCCTGCCGTTCCCTTTCCGGGTACGACGGGACCCTTTTAAAAAAGATTATAACCCAGAAATGCCGGTTTGCGACGCCGGGTGTCGTGGAACGAAGAATCTTTATCGGATTTTTTCGGGAAAGGGATGGAGTATGGCAAGTGGATGGATGGGAAGGGAAAGAGAACCCCTCCCCTTTGTTCGGAGGATAAGGCGTCTCAGAGCTTCTTGCGCAGGTCGCCGTGGTAGACGACCGACTTGGGATCGATCTCCTCTTCGGTCACCCGCTTGAGAAGATCGGGAACGGGATCCGCCTCCTCCAGCTCCTTGACGGCGCTGTCGAGATCTTCCTGATAGGTCATCATCATGTCCGCCACGATGACATGGGGCGCCGCCTGGATCTCCATCATTTTGGCCACCTCTTCATTGACGTCGGCCCCTTCGATGGTGACGACGATCTTGCCCCGTTCGGGATCGCCGAAATGATACTCGCAGATTTCGCTCTCGTCACACCAACGTTTGACCTCCTCGAAATATTTGGGATTGCATTGAATCACGATACTTGAAATGTTCATGGATTGTTCTCCTTAGGGTTTGAGTTGCCACATCATGACCGTATTGTCCTGACTGCTGCTAAACAGGGTTGTCTCGTCGAGAAAGACGATGGCGTCGAGTGTGCTTTTCTGTCCGTGAAGACGATAGCGGGGGGTCAGGGTTCCCAGGTCGTAAATGGTGATGGTGTTGTCTTCATCCATAGCGTAGGCCGCCAGATCTTCCCGGGGACTCAGCCCCACGGCGTAGACCAGGAAACGCGCCTTGAAGTATCCCTTTTGTTCGGTCTTGAGATTGATGTAGGAGGCCCGACGGTCCTGGCCACCGGCGAGGAGCCAGGTCTGGCCCAGGGCCACACCGAAAATATTGTCCACATGGAGATCGGTGAAATGCTTGAGCACCTTGCCGTTCCCGGCGTCGATGAGGGTGAGTTCCCCGCTCTCGCAGCCAAAAGCCGCATGACGAGTCTCGAGATCGAGGTCGAAGTCGGAAAATTTCGACTCGGTCAGTTGGGTTTGGTAGAGCTCTTTGCCGGTCTTCAGATCCAAAAGCGACGCTTCATTGCTCAGGGAGCCCAACAGCACATGGTCGTGATCCAGAAAACGCGCCTTGATCAACGCCTTTTGATCCTCCGCACCGATCATTTTTTTCAACCGGTCCCCTTCGAGGATCCAAAGGTCCGAGTATCCTCCCTGACCGCTGTCGCTCAGAAGAAGGTAGCGATCCCCATTTTTGTCGACACTGAAAACCTTGGCGTCGATGGTATCCCCCATGAAATCCTTGATCTGCTTGAGCGTCACCAGGGTCGTGACTTTGAAATCGTTCAGATCCACCCGCTGGAGGCTGCCATGGCCGGTTCCCAGGAGCAGCTCCCCATCCCGGAGGACCATATCCTCCACCACGCCGTCGGCGACGATCTGCCGGGCAGGATGCAGGACCGGCGGCGCCGCCCAGAGCCATCCCAGCAGCAGGATCAGCAGGATCGAGAAGCGCCTCATGACTGACGCTCCCCGGCCGCTTCGACCGCCATCGCCTCCAGGACCGTCAGGACCTCCCGGGCCAGGGCCTCTTCATCCTCCAGGGGGGAACTCACCCCGAAGAGATCCTCTTCGTCCATAATCAGGTCCTCGAAAACCTCGATCCCTTCCAGCCGTTCGTAAAGCTCGGCGAATTTCTCCTCCCCCAGGGCCTCTTTGATCCGATCGGGGAAATAAAGCATCCAGTTGTATTCGGTAGGATCGAAGACGTCGGCATCGTCCGCCTCTTCCTCTACGTTTGGATCGACCACCACCAGATAACGGCGCTCGTCGATCTCCTCTTCGAGGAGGGAAAGCAGGGTCGGACAGCGCCGCTGCAGTTCTTCTTGACTTATCTCTTCCATAGACAGACTCCTTGCGAATCAGGATAGATGGGGACGGGATCCGGATCTCAGACCGTCGCCTCGTAGCTGATGGCCCGGGTCGGACAACGATCCAGGCAAAAGCCGCATGCGGTACAACGATCCATATCGATTACCGGGTTGAAGAGTCCGTTGAACAAAATGGCGTTGTCCAGGCAGGGCTCTTTACAGGCAAAGCATATCGTACCATGATGGGCGACACAGCTCTTGACATCGATCATGAACCGTGCCGCGATTCGCTTGGGTCCCCGCTCCTTGTCCAAGACCCCTGCTTCACAGGCCTCGGCACAGGCATCACAGAAGGTACACCCACCCTTCGCGAAATTGATGACGGGATCCCCCTCCGCCGCGATGACGATGATCGATTCTTCACAGGCGGTGGCGCAGGCCTTGCTCTCACACTCCGCACACAGACTCTGAAAAAGCGACGCATCGACGACATAGGGAGGACGGACCCGCGAGGGAGCCTTCTCCTTGTTCTCCGGAAGAACCGCCGCCGGTTTGAGCAGCGTCCGGAAAAAGTCGCGACGACTCGCCATCCTTATTTGACACCTTCGTCGATCACCTGAATCAGGTTGGAACTCTCCATCTGCTTCTTGTTGACGAAGTCAGGCTGGAACGTATTTCCGACCAGCGGCTTGACGTTGGCCTGGGGTACATGGCACTGGCTACAGTTGTAGCGGGCGGGGTTGAGCTTCTTGAGCTTTTTGAATTTGGCGATTTTGACATCCGCCGTATTGGCAACCGCTTTGCCATCTTTGATCAGCCGGCCCTTCTTGTCTACTTTTGTCGTAGGTCGAAAATCCACAAAGTGGGATTCCGGGATCGGAGTGGCGCCGACGCTCTTGGCGGCATCAGGCATGTGACATCCCAGGCAGGCGTTGTTGGCCGCGGTGATGGGCAGTAGGCCTTCCACGCTGTGGGGAATCAGCGGAGGAGCGTTGACGTAGGAACGGGCGAAACGCTTGGCCGCCCCGGGAGCGGGACGTTTGTAGTCGACCTTCGGAGGCGCCATCACACCGCTGAGTCCGCTGCCGCGCAGACCCAGTTCCTCTTCCGTGACGACTTTCTTGTTTCCCAGATCCTCTTTTTTGATCAGCTCGGGATTGTTGACTCCCTTGTTGATATCGATCACCTCTCCCGCGTAGAGAGCGGTGCTCACAGCCAATGCGCCCGCCAGGGCGACTTTCATGTATTGTCTCATTGATTTCCTCCCTTTGGATTACTTAAAAAATTGCGCAGATCGAATCCCAGAGCGTCGTCGTCGCAGACATCCACGCAGCGACCGCAGTTGGTACACTCCTTGCCGACGACGAATTCGCTCCGTTTCCCGATCATGTTGAGAACCTCAACCTCGGGACAGACCGTCTTGCATTTCATACAGAGTGTGCAGTTCTCACTCGTGTGCCAGACCCGGAACAGGTTGTACTTGCCTACCAGGGAGTGAAAACCTCCCAGAGGACAGAGGTGTCCGCACCAGCCGTTCTTGACGGCGAAGAGATCGAAGAGAAAGATCGCGACCAGCAGGCCGGCTCCCGCCCCGAAACCGAAGATCACTCCCCGGTTCAGGATGGTGATGGGGCTGATCACTTCGAAGGCTGCCAGACCGGTCAGGGCCGAAACGATCAGGGCGATGACCAGCAGGTAGTAGCGCAGGTTGCGGCTGATCCAGATCTTCCGCTCGATGCGGTCGATCATCAGTTTCCGCCGCAACCACGCGGCCAGGTCGGTGACCATGTTGACGGGACAGACCCAGCTGCAGAAGGCCCGGCCCCCGATGACGCCGTAGAAAAGCATGATGATCAGGGCACCGACCAGGGCGTTGGTGGCCAAAAGGGCTCCCGTCGCCAGGGTCTGGAGGATCGCGAAGGGATCGCTCAACGGAATCTTGCCCAAGAGCAAAGAGGCCGAGAGGTCTCCCTGAAGCACCTTCCAGCCGTACCAGTTGCCCATGAAATAGAGGGCCAGCAGCGAAAGCTGGACAATGCGCCGAAGCACCAGGTATTTGATATTGCTCCACTTCATGGTCACTCTCCCAGCAGGTTACCGCTGTTGAGGTAGTCCTGCGGTGCTTTGCTGCTGCGCTCGTCATGGGTCGTCACGTCTTTGCCGACACGGTTGCCGACCCGCTCCTGATCTTTCTTGTCCCACCCCTTGACGTAGTGGTCGCCCGGTTTGCCCAGGGCCACCTCGCGGGGGAGAACGAAGATCGCCGGTTTCTCAGTCACGCAGGCCTTTTCACAGAGCCCGCAGCCGGTACAGGCATCCATATCCACCACCGGTTTGAGGAAGGCGTGTTTGCCGGTCCGCTTGTTCTGGTCGTACTCGAGACGGATCGCTTCGTCCATCAGGGGGCAGGCGCGATAACAGGCGTCGCACTGCAGGCCCCAGAAGGCGATGCAGGAGTTGGGGTCGACAACCGCCAGCCCCATATCCATCATTTTGTAGTCCAGTTCCCCGGTCTTGGGATTGGTCACCTTGGCCACATCCAGCGCCCCGCTGGGGCAGATGGTGACGCAGGGAATGTCGTCACACATGTAGCAGGGGACCTCCCGGGGGATGAAATAGGGGGTCCCGATGGTGACGTCGTCCTGGGCCTTGGCCATCTTGAGCGTCCCCGGGCGCGGCCGGCCGGTATCCCGGTCGATGTTGGCGGGGCGGTTGCGACACGCTTCGGCACAGAGCCCACACTTGATGCAGGTCTTGAGGAATTCACTCTCCTCCAGGGCCGCGGGCGGGCGCAGGGTCAACGGCGAACTCTTCGCCTTTTCCGTGTACCCGGCCCACAGCAGACCTCCCAGGATCCCCAGACCGCCCGAATAGGCGACATCCGTCAGGAAGCGCCTCCGCTCGCTGATCTGGGGTTTACCGGCCTTCTTTTCCACGTCGTTTCACCTCGTCTTAGGCTTTATAGATCTTGACCGCACACTTCTTGTAGTCGGTCTGCTTGGACATCGGGCAGGTCGCGTCGAGGCAGACCTTGTTGATGAGAACCCGCTCGTCGAACCAGGGCACGAAGACCAGCCCCTGAGGCGGCCGGTTCCGGCCCCGGGTCTCGACCCGGACCTTGACCTTGCCACGGCGGGACTCCACGATGACCAGGTCTCCGTTGGAGAGGCCACGCTTCTTGGCGTCTTTGGGGTTCATGTAGCAGAGCGCCTCGGGGACGGCCCGGAAGAGCTCGGGCACCCGCATGGTCATGGTACCGCTGTGCCAGTGCTCCAGCACCCGGCCCGTACAGAGCCAGGTATCGTACTCTTGATCGGGCATTTCCGGCGGATCCATGTAGGGACGGGCGAAGATTTTGGCCTTGTTGGCCAGAGAGGTCTTCTTCTTGTTCGTGATCCCTTTGAGATTACCATGGGGCAGTTTCTTGGCCAGGGGACCGTAGAAGGCGAAGTCTTTGAGACCGGCTTCTTTGGCGTGCTTGGCGGCATAGGGATCGTACTTGACGTTGAAGCGCCAGGGGGTCTCTTTGCCGTTGACGACGGGCCACTTGAGTCCGCGGACCTTGTGGTAGACGTCGAAGGGCGCCAGGTCGTGTCCGTGACCCCGACCGAACCATGCGTACTCTTCAAAGAGATACTTGTGGATGAAGAATCCGTATCCCTTGAAGGGTTTGCCGTCACTGCCGAGGACGTTCCGACTGTCGCCGCGGCTCTCGGAGTCGTCGAAGCCCTTGGCGACGGGATCGTCGAGGGTGTACTTCTTGGCCCGATCGTTGGCAAAGAGGATCTCGAACATCGTAGTGTCGGGCTTGTACCCCATCTTCTCGGCGGCCTTGCGGACGTCGGGAAGTTTCTTGCCGTTGCGCAGGGTGTAGGGACCCCACAGGTCCTTGACGGTAAAGCGCTTGGAGAGCTCGATCCACTGCCAGGTATCGCTCATGGCCTGACCGACGGGAAGAACCTGCTGACGCCAGTGCTGGGTCCGGCGCTCGGCGTTTCCGTAGGCCCCCCACTTCTCGTAGATCATGGCGCTGGGCAGGACCAGGTCGGAGACCATGGCGCTGATGCCGGGATAGCCGTCGGAGGTGACGATGAAGTTGTCCATCTGGCGGGCGGCACGGATCCAGTGCTTGGCGCTGGCGCTGTCCTGATAGGGGTTACAGACGTTGACCCAGGCGAACTTGACCACGCCATCCTCGATGTCACGGTGGATCTTCATGATGTGCTGATTGCCCACAGGGTTGAGGGTTCCCTCGGGAATCCGCCACTTTTTCTCCACGATCTTGCGGTGCTTGGGGTTCTTGACCATCAGGTCCGCGGGCAGACGGTGGGCGAAGGTCCCGACCTCGCGCGCCGTACCACAGGCGGAGGGCTGACCGGTCAGGGAGAAGGCGCCGTTACCGGGCTTGGCCTGCTTGTTGAGCATGAAGTGCACGTTATAGCTCAGGGTGTTGTCCCAAGTACCCCGGGTGTGCTGGTTCATTCCCATGGTCCAGAAGGAGACGACCTTGCGGTCCTTCTCGATGTAGAGGGCGGCCAGGGCCTTGAGCTTGTTCTTGAAGGCTTCCAGGTCCTCGTTGGGATCACCCTTGACCAGAGGAGCGACATAGTCCAGGGTATAGGGTTCGAGGGACTTCTTGTACTCCTCGAAGGCGATCATCCAGTGCTTGAGGGTTCCGGGGCGGTTCTTCATCACATCCCCGGCATGGTAGCCGTAGGGCGCAAGAGCGGGCCCTTCGAGGTCGGAGACCTCTTTGGCCATCTCTTTGCGGATGGTCTGCATCTCTTTGGCGGTGTACTTACCGGCGGAACCGTCGGGGCGGACGGGAGTCAGGGACTTCTCGCCCTTCCGGCGCATTCCGTAGCCGATGTTGACGGGACCCACGGTGAAGACGATGTGCTGCTTGATGAAATCCCAGTCGATCACTTCGGGGTGATTGAAGACGATCTCATGGGCGATGTAGTTCCAGAGCGCCAGGTCGGTCTGGGGACGGAAGATGATCTCGAAGTCCGCCAGGTCGGAGCTCCGGGTGGTGTAGGTCGTGATGTTGACGACCTTGACCCGCTCGGGATCGGAGAGCTTGCGGTCGGAGACCCGGGACCAGAGGATCGGGTGCATCTCCGCCATGTTGGAGCCCCAGCTGATGATGGTGTCGGTCAGCTCGATGTCGTCGTAGCAGCCGGAGGGCTCGTCGATACCGAAGGTCTGATAGAAGCCGACGACCGCCGACGCCATACAGTGGCGGGCGTTGGGGTCGATGGCGTTGGAGCGGAAGCCCCCTTTCATCATCTTCTGGGCGGCGTACCCTTCCATGACGGTGTACTGACCGGAGGCGAAGACGGCGACTCCCTCGGGACCGCTCTCTTTGAGGGCCTTGCGGATGTGCTTCTCCATCTCGTCGAAGGCGCGCTTCCAGCTGACGGGCTTGAACTTGCCCTTCTTGTCGAACTCGCCTTTGTCGTTCATCCGAAGCAGAGGCACCTTGAGGCGGTCGGCTCCGTACATAATCTTGGCCGTGAAGTATCCCTTGATACAGTTCAGGCCCCGGTTGACGGGCGCGGCGGGGTCACCCTTGACGGCGACGATCTTGCCGTTCTTGGTGGCCATCATGATTCCGCAGCCGGTACCACAGAAGCGGCAGACGGCCTTGTCCCAGCGCCATCCCTCTTCACCTTTGGCCGCAGCGGCCTGGACCTCGGAAGGGACGCTGATCCCTACCGCGCTCGCAGCGGCCGCAGCCGCAGAGCTTTTCAAAAAGTCACGTCGATTCATTCCCATTCTAACCTCCTGTATGTTTACGGGATGCCCCAATTCTAACGCTTTGCTTCTAAAGAATTGTTGACGGCAATCAATAAAATTCAGGTATTCATTCCTCCCGGCGAAGGCAACGAAACAAATCGAAACGTTGACAGCTATCAAGAATGGGACGGCGGGATTCCTATACAATATATTTTATAGACCGGGGAAAAGATGTGGGAATCGTCGCGGGTCGTTCCCACAAGATGCCGTCCCTCGTTCAAAGGTTGGGACGACCATGCCATTCGTGCCGACAGGTTTCGGTACACGGGGAAGCAGAGTGCCCCCGGAAAAGAAAGGGAGGAGAAACGAATGCGAGAAGAGCTGCTCTACCGGATGCAGAATGCCTTTCCCCTGACGGAACGTCCCTTCGCCGCCCTAGCGGAGGAGTTGAAAAGCGACGAAGGGACCGTGCTCGAGACGGTACGCCAACTGAAAGAAGAGGGAATCATCCGGCAGACCTCCGCGATCTTCGATACCAAACGGCTGGGATACCACTCCTCCCTCGTCGCGTTCAAAGTCCCGGAAGAACGGATCGAGTCGGCGGCGGAGGTGATCAACGCCCATCCCGGCGTAAGCCACAACTATCTGCGCAACCACGATTTCAACATCTGGTTTACGTTGGCCGTCCCTCCCGACTCCCGGCTGGGTCTCCAGGGAACCATCGATCGGCTCCGACGTCACACCGGTGCCGAGGAAGCCATCACCCTCCCGACTCTGAAAATGTTCAAAATATCCGTCAAGCTCGACACTACCGGCAAACAGAGCAAAAAGGAAAAGTTGCACCGCCGGGAGTTCAAACCCATCAAGATGAAGGCCCGCCATTACGCAGTGATTCGGGAGCTTCAAAAAGACATTCCCATCGTCTCCGAACCGTTCCGGGAAACCGTCCAACGCCTCAACATGAGCTACGAAGAGCTTTTCGACCTGGCGGAACAACTCAAAGAAGCGGGAGTGATGCGACGCTTCGCCACCATCCTCAACCACCGCAAGGCGGGGTTCACCGCCAACGCCATGAGTGTCTGGAACGTCCCCGAAGAGCGAGGCGAAGAGCTGGGGAAAAAGATCGCCGAATTCCGGGCCGTAAGCCACTGCTACCTGCGTCCCAAATATCCGAACTGGCCCTACAATCTCTTCGCCATGGTCCATGCCACCAGTCAGGAAGCCTGCGACGACGTCATCGAAGAGATCGCCCGGGAGACGGGACTGACGGAATACGGCAAACTCTACTCCACCCGGGAATTCAAGAAAAAACGCCTCGTCTACTTCGACCCCGCCTTCGAGGAGTGGGAAGAGAAACATCTACAGGGATAAACGCCCGGAGAGGCTTCGCGTCCGAATCGGAGGAGCAGGATCTATCCCATTCCCATCTGTTTTTTGAAATCGGCGATGCAGTTGGTGCAGGTCTTGATCTTATTGCTCTCGATCACCACTTCGAGAGCTTCGGGATTGCAGATGCGGACGTGATGGTTGCCGTCGACCTCGATGATCTTCTCTTTTTTCATCTTTTTGAAAATCCGGGAGAGCGTCTCGGGAGTGAGGTTGAGAATGGAGGCGATTTCGTTGTATTTGAGCTTGCTGAAAATCTCACTATTCTCCAGGAGCATTTTGGCCACCTTGGCCTCGGAAGAAAAAATCGTCTCTTTATGGATCAACGCCGATAGAACCATGATTTTGGAGGTGAGGGACTTGATGATCTCCAGAGAAAATTCTTCATCTCCCAGGTTCTTGTAGATCAAGTCGTAGGGGACCATCGCCACTTTGCCGTCGGTGATGAATTCACAGGTCGCGGGGAAAGGCATCCGCTCGAAACAGGCATACTCTCCCACCACCGCAGGAGCATCGAAGCGGTTGATCTGGATCTGGGTCCCCTTGGGTGAGGTCTTGTAGAGCTTGACCGTCCCTTCGATGACGATGTAGAGATATTCCCCCCTGTCTCCTTCATAAAAGACGATACTCTCCTTCGCATAGCTGCGCACCACCGAATTATCTTTGATCTCGGCCACATGCTCGTCGGAGAGCTTGGAGAAGAGCTGAACGTCTCTCAAATCATACATTCATCGGTCCCTTTCGTTCTAGGAACGGCTATTGTAGCAAAGAAATCTGATTGAGAAATTATTTTCGGAATCTTTCCCGCTCGTTAGCGGATTTCTGAACGAGAAGGGAACAATCGGGCCCTTTTCTCGCGTCACGCTTGTTCGAACCAACTGAGCTGTTTGTGAAGTTCCACTACTTTCCCTACGACGATCAACGCGGGCGTCGGAAGCCCTTTCGCACGATCGACGATATCTTCCAGCGTCCCGATCACCGTCTTCTCATCGGGCCAGGTTCCCTTGCTGATCACCGCGATGGGAAAATCCCTGGGTTTTCCGATCTCCAGAAGTTTTTCGACAATGTGTTCCAGTCGATGCAGTCCCATCAAAAAGACGATGGTATCGTCGGTTTTGTAATTTTCCCAGGGGATCTGGGACTTCTCTTTTGTCGCTTCGTGGCCGGTAACGACCCGGAAGCTGACGGTGATCCCCCGATGGGTGACGGGAATCCCGGCATACTCGGGAACGGCGATGGCCGAGGTGACGCCGGGAACGAATTCGAATTTCACTCCCCGCTCCCGCAGGTAGAGCGCCTCTTCCCCTCCCCGGCCGAAAACCAGGGGATCGCCTCCCTTGAGGCGCACGACGGTCTCGTATTTCAGCGCCGCCCGGTAGATCACTTCGTTGATCTCCTCCTGGGGAAGGGTGTGGTGGCTGTCGGCCTTGCCGACGTAGATAAACTCGCAGCCATCCTTCGCCTCTTCGAGGATCTCGGGATTGGCCAGCCGGTCGTAGATGATCACGTCCGCCTGCCGGATCACCCGAAGGGCCTTGAGGGTCAAAAGGTCCTTCGCTCCGGGACCGGCGCCGGTCAGATATACCATGGATACTCCTTGGCCCGCCTCTGGCGGGGTCGTTGGTTATTGGGTCTATTGATCATTGGAAAGCGTCGCGTCGCGTTCCAAAACTTTTCACTCTTCACTCTTCACTTCCTGCTCTCTCAGCCTCGCTGAGATAACAGGAAGGGTCTTCCGCCCAGAGATCTCCGTGGATCGCCCAGGCGCGGCTGCGGCTGCCGCCGTTGCAGATCCCGATGACGCCGCAGTCGGCGCACCGGCCCAAGAGCTTTCGGGGGTGTTCCCGCAGGCGGTTCAGCAGTTCATTTTCTTTGTCCAGCCAGATCTCGCTGAAGGGACGTTCAGTCATGTTGCCGATGGTTTCGGGGAAGAAGGGATCGGGTTTGACATTACCCATCCAGTCGATGTTGACCAGCTTGCGTCCCGCGCTGTTGCCGCCCCAGCTCTCCAATCGACGAAGCATCTCCTCCCGGTGTTCGGGGTAGCGCTCGGCGAACTTCTCCAGGAAGAGAATGGCATCCATCTCCATATTGCCCGTCACCACATCGATCCGTTTCCCCGTCTCCAGGTATTCGAAGGCTTTGTCGATGATGAACTCCACATACCGGCGCCGCTCTTCGGGAGTGATGTCGATCTTGAGGTTCTCCAGCCCCCGGCCGCTGTAGACCAGGTGGGAGATGTAGACCTTGTCCACCCCGATGCGCTCCGCCAGGTCGAAAATATCGTAGAGATTCTCCTGGGTCTCCCGGGTCACGGTAAAGCGGATCCCGGCATTGCCCCCGTGTTTCTGGATCAGGGCGATGGCGTCGAGGCTCTTGCGATACGCTCCCTTCATCCCCCGGAAAGCGTCGTGAACCTCTTCGATTCCGTCGATGCTGATTCCGATGTAGTTGAAGGTTTCGATGATCCGGTCGACGTTCTTTTCGTTGACGTAGAGGCCGTTGGTGGAGAGGTAGGTGACGATCCCCGCCTCCCGCATCGCCTCGGCGATCTCGAAGATGTCCCTGCGGATCAGGGGCTCGCCCCCGCTGAAGATGACGAAACGGATTCCTCCCTTGACCAGTTCGGGGATCGCTCCCAGGATGAACTCGGTACTGAGAAAATCCTCGCTGTTGGGATCGGCATAACTGTAACAATGTCGGCAGGCGAGGTTGCAGCGATTCGTGAAATTCCAGATGGCGATGGCCCCATCGAGGGAGCGCTCGGGTCGCCCCTCCAGCACGGAGTCGATCAAATTGGAAAGCCG
>CAZGGT010000209.1:0-6736 GCA_964525335.1 uncultured Nitratifractor sp.
CCTGGACTTCCTCCGTCACCTCTTCGGCGATTCTCCGCTCCTCCTCCTTTTGCCGGAGAATGGGGGAGCGGTACTGGCTCCCATAGTCGGCTCCCTGGCGGTTGAGGGTCGTCGGATCGTGGATGGAGTAGAAGAGTTCCAGCAGATCCCGGTAGCTCAGCTTCGTATCATCGTAGAGGATTTTGACCACTTCGGCATGGCCTGTGGTATCGGTGCAGACCTCCCGATAACTCGGATCTTCCGTATGACCGTTGGCGTAACCGCTGACGACGTCGATGACCCCGTCGAGCTGTCGGAAGGCGGCGTCGAGACACCAGAAACACCCTCCACCCACTATCGCTTCGCGTATCGCCATTGTTCGCTCCTTCTTGTGTTTGGGCTATAATAATCGGGTTTGCTTAACGATCTGCCAATGGACCGGGACAGAGTCTCCGCCTTTTGATAGGGATCGATCATTTGGTTCCCCGAGGGCGGGGGCGGAGCCCTCCAATTCCTGGGAAGTGACCGGGAAACTCTGCAGAGATCCCCCGCGGAGGAGAGGCTCTCAAAGGAGAAAAAATGGGATGGGATTGGCTGCTGGCACTGCTCTTTTTCGAGTTCGCCAGCGGGTTTACCCCGGGGCCCAACAATGTCCTGGCCCTGGCCATCGGCTTCTCCCACGGCTACCGTAGGACCCTTCCCCACGTCATGGGAGTGGCGATCGGTTTTCCCCTCATGCTCCTGGCCATCGGTTTTTTTCTCAAGCCGGTGATGGACCGGGTGCCCTGGCTCTACGATTCCCTCAAATATCTCAGCATCGCCGTGGTGCTCCGGATCACCTGGAAGATCGCCAGCGCTCCCGTGAAGGAGGAGTTGGAAATGGGGGAGGAGATCGCCCGCCGGCCCATCACGTTCCTCCAGTCGGTGATGCTCCAGTGGATCAATCCCAAGGCCTGGGCCGGAGCGCTCACCATCGTCACTCTCTATACCCTGCCCGAACACTACGCCATCAGCCTCTTCGCCGCCGCGTTCGTGACGATCTTCATGACCTTCAGCGCCGTAAGCCTCTGGGCGCTCTCGGGACGCTCCATCAAAAAGCTGATGAGAGACCCGAAGAAGATTCGGTTTTTTAACATTCTGATGGCCTTTCTGCTCCTCGTTTCCGTGGGGATGATGTTGTTGTAGATCTATGATCCGCCAGAGGCTTTGTTAATGGTTCCATAACATCGGTTCGTTATGATTACGTCACAAAATTTCATGGACAAGGATCGAGAAAACGATGATGAACGCAATGAAGGGAACGGTTTTGCTGTCGGCCCTGCTGGCGCTCGGGACACTGGCCGTTCAGGCCGGGGAAATGAGTGGAGAAGAACTCTTCAAAAACAAATGTGGGAGCTGTCACATGACGACCCGTCCGGCGGATATGTCTACGCTGGTGGCTCCTCCGATTCCCGGGGTGGCTCTGCATGTAAAAAATGCATTCCCAAAGAAACAGGATGCCGTGGCATTCATCGAAAGCTATGCGCTTCATCCTTCACGGGATCGTTCCCTCTGTATGCCGGCAAAGATCAAACGATTCGGGCTCATGCCTTCCCAGCAAGGCAACGTCACCCCCGAAGAACTGAAGAAGATCGCCGAATATATCGTCGACAACTATCCCAACGCGGACTTTGTGCGAATGCATCAGCGTCTCGAAGGAAGAGAAATGCAGGCAGGCAGGCCGATCTCCCCGTTTCTCATTCGACAGGGATTGCCCCACCTCAGCAAGATCCTGATGCAACGTTGGGACGATCCCTCCCTGGGACTGACGAACGATCAGAAAGCCAAGCTTGTCGCCATCCGCAAAGAGACCATGGCCGGTGTGCGAACCTACAAACCCCAGGTCATGCAACTGGAACGAACGATCCGCCGGGCGATCCTCTCGGGTGGCTCCGCCGACGCATTGGCCCCGAACGTCTCCAAACTGGCGGATCTCAAAAAGGATCTGACGATGATCCATCTGCGCTGTATCGAGAAGACCCGGCAGGTCCTCACCCCCGAACAGTTTGCCATGATCATGCCCGGGAAGGGCGGAAAGATGGGAAGCGGGAACGGTGCCAAGCAGGGCGGGAAAAGCCAGGGAGGCTGCACCCGAAAGCCCTAGTCGTACGATCCCCTTTGAGAAGGAGGAGGGCTTTGCGCTACGCCTCTCCCCGGACGCCGCATTCGTCGGCGCGTTTGCGCATCGCTTCGATCACTTCGGCGATCAGCTCGTCGAGGCTCATGCCCAGCATCTCCGCTCCCTTTTTGACCGTCTCACGATCCACGCCGGCGGCAAAGGATTTCTGTTTGAACTTCTTTTTGACCGACTTGAGTTCCAGATCCATGACGCTTTTGCTGGGGCGGACCAGGACGCAGGCGTTGACCAGGCCGCTGAGCTCGTCGACGGCGTAGAGGGTCTTCTCCATGGGGCTGAGGGGCTCCACGTCGGTGCAGATCCCCCAGGCGTGGCTCATCATCGCCCGGATCAGCTCTTCGTCGTATCCCCGCTCCCGCATGATCTCCGCCGCTTTGTAGCAATGTTCGTCGGGGTACTTCTCGTAGTCCAGGTCATGGAGAATCCCCAGAATCTCCCAGCGCTCGACATCCTCTCCGGCTTTTTCGGCGAAGTGGGCCATACAGGCGCCCACCTGGATCCCGTGCTGGACCAGGGCGGGGTTGTCGTTGTACTCTTCGAGGAGAGCGAGGGCTTCGTCGCGTGGGGACATGGTGGCTCCTTTTCGTTTTTCGGAGATTATATCCAAGTTGCCCCCCGGCGGGAGAGTGTTACAATAGCTTCAGCAAACAAAAAAGGTCACGGAGATGAGCGAACGCAGGAGACGACCCGCCACCTATCGTCAGGCCCTCAAAAGGGCGGCACTCAGTCTGGTGGCGATGATGCCCACGGTCCTGGGAGTCGTGGGGCTGGTGGGGATCTTCCAGGTCTTCATCACCAAGGAGATGCTCGCTTCGCTCTTCACCAAAGAGCCGATCCGGGACACCGTGGTCGGCACCCTGGCGGGAGGGATCGCGGTGGGCAACGCCCTGGTGAGCTACATCCTGGGAGGTAAACTCCTGGAGCAGGGAGTCTCCCTCTACGCCGTGACGGCCTTTGTCCTCGCCTGGGTGACCCTGGGGGTGGTGCAGCTGCCCCTGGAGGCCCAGATGCTGGGCGTGCGTTTCACCATCGCCCGCAACCTCCTGGCGCTGATCTTCACGATGCTGACGGCGATCCTGACGGTCCAGACCCTGGGGGTGCTGGGATGAAACTAAGGTTCCAGGGCGTGAAGTTCATGGTGGGGGTGGGGCTGCTCTACGGCGGGCTGGCGCTTTACGACAGCGACAAAACCCTCCAGGCTCTCCAGAAGAGCGGCATGGTCCTGATGGAGATCCTGGCGATCTTTTCGGTGGTGGTCTTCATCTCGGCGGCGATTCATTACTACATCGATTCCCGGAGCCTGGCGAAACACCTGGGAGAGGAGAGCGGCCTCAAAGGGTGGCTCATCGCCCTGGGGGCCGGGGTGCTGAGCCACGGGCCGATGTACGCCTGGTATCCGATGATCCGGGACCTGCGGGAGCATGGAGCGGGAGATGGCCGGGTGGCCGCCTTTTTCTACGCCCGTGCCATCAAGGTGCCGTTGCTCCCCATCATGGTGGAATATTTCGGATTGGCTTTCACGATTGTATTGACGATCTACATCCTGCTCTCCGCGTGGATCCAGGGGCTGATCATGGATCGGATCGACTGGATCGCCGAAGATCGGGAACCGTGATCCCGAGTCCTGCAAGGACTTCCAAGATTTCTTCCCGGGCTCCTCGGTACAATGGGAAAAAAAGGGATGCGATGCCGGAGATCGGAGGAGGAACGCTTCTGCTGCTTTTCCTGGCCGGAGGGATGGCGGGCTTCGTCGACTCCATCGCCGGAGGAGGGGGAATCATCACCCTTCCGGCGCTGCTGGCGGCGGGAGTCCCGCCCCACCAGGCCCTGGCGACCAACAAGCTCCAGAGCAGTTTCGGCAGCTTCACCGCGGCTCTGAACTACGCCCGGCTGGGGCTCATGAACCCCAAAGAGCTGCTCATCGGGGTCTTGTTCACCTTCGTCGGCGCCGCGACGGGGGCGACGGTGGTACAGTGGTTTCCCGCCGATCGCCTGGAGTCCCTCATCGTACTGATGCTGATCGTGATTTTTATCTATACCGCCTTGACACCGAACTTGGGGATGGAGCCACGCCCCCACCGGATCCCCCACGCGCTTTTCTACACAGCGTTTGGCCTGTTCATCGGCTTTTACGACGGATTCTTCGGCCCGGGAACCGGGAGTTTCTGGACCATGGCCCTGGTCCTGCTGCTCGGCCTCGATCTCAAGGCGGCCACCGCCCAGACCAAGCTCTTCAACTTCACCTCCAACATCGTCTCTCTGGGGGTCTTTCTCTATGCGGGGTTGGTGCTCTGGCCGGTGGGAGTCGTCATGGGAGCGGGGCAGATCGCCGGAGCCTTCCTCGGCTCTTCCCTCGTCCACAAACGGGAGGTGAAATTCATCCGGCTCTTTTTCCTCGCCGTGGTGGGGGCGACGATCGTCAAACTCCTTTACGACTCGTCGTGATAAAATAGCGGACAAACGAAGATTCGAAAGGAGCGCAAAATGGGATGGAGCGGTATCGCGGGGAGCGCGTTGTTGGGGCTTCTGCTCCTCGGCGGAACTGCGCAGGCCGGATATCCTCTGCATCGATCGATCACGGCGACGATCTTCTGGGTCGGGGAGGAAGCGGGACCGGCCAACGGAGGAATCCCGAACCTCGCCAGCGTCTGGGACGACATGTGGATGGAAGATTATGGCGGGGTGGACGGCCCCGATCATCGCGTCGGGTATCGCCCCGCCGGGTTCCACCCGAGAGAAAACCCTTTCTACGCCGCGCTGCCCTACAACGACTTCAATCGTCACGGCAGACGGAAGAAAGGGATCGAAGACTACATCCCCTGGGTCACGGGGAACGAACCCGCCGGAACATCGGTCTGCAAAAACCGATGGATCGAAATCGTCAAAGACGGAGTGAAGGCCTACGCCCAGTGGGAGGACGCGGGACCGTTCGGTGAGAACGACGTCGATTATGTCTTTGGGAACGGCCGCCCGAAAAACCGGCGCAACCGGCACGCGGGGATCGATCTCTCTCCCGCGGTACGGGACTATCTGGGGGTAGACGATATCGACAAAGTCGACTGGAGATTCGTCGACGCCCAAGAGGTCCCCGAAGGTCCCTGGAAGCGCCGGGTCACCCGTTCCCAGGTCAACTGGGTGGATTGGTACCGTCCCGGGGTGGAGAGCTCGTTCAACTGGCAGCTTCAGGGAAGAGTGAAGACCGAGGTGAACGCGACGATCTACGATATCGATCTCTTCGACACCTCCCGGAAAAAGATCCGGGAACTTCACCGCAAAGGACATCGGGTGATCTGCTATTTCAGCGCAGGAAGCTGGGAAGAGTGGCGACCCGATGCGGATCGTTTTCCCGAGAATGTCAAAGGGCGAAAACTCGACGGATGGGAGGGGGAACGATGGCTCGACATCCGGAGTCCGGCCCTCCGACCGATCATGCGGGCACGGCTCGACCGGGCCGTTCGCAAAGGATGCGACGGCGTCGAACCCGACAATGTGGACGGATACACCAACCGAACCGGTTTCGATCTGAGTGCCGCCGATCAGTCCCGTTACAACCGTTTCCTGGCCCGGGAAGCGCATCGCAGGGGACTGAGCGTCGCACTGAAAAACGACCTGGATCAGGTGGAAGAGCTTCTTCCCTTCTTCGACTTCGCACTCGACGAACAGTGTCACCAGTACCACGAATGCAATCTTCTCGAGCCGTTCATCCGGGCGGGGAAACCGGTCTTCAACGTCGAATACGCCCGCCGATACGTCACCAACAAAAACGGGGCGAGGGATCGGCTCTGCTCCGATGCCCGCCGACGGAATTTCCGGACGCTGATCCTGCCCCGATCGCTCAACGGAAGGTTTCGGATCAGCTGCGACGAGGAGTGATCCTCCCGGGGAGAAAGCGGTGGTATCGCCTCCACGATTCGATGATCGAGGACCGAACCGACCGGCGCATCGAACGCAACGGGAGCGCCGAAACGAAGGGTCTGTAGAAAAAAAAGGGAGGAAGGCACTTCCGGACGATCGATGGAAGGGCGGGGGAGGGGCTCAGAGGGCCTCGGCGTCCTCCTCCCCGGTCCGGATCCGGACGACGTGCTCGACCTTTTTAGGCGATATGTGCCACAATTCTATCATTTAACAGTCGTACTTTATTGCGAAGAGCTGATTAAAAAATACACATTTTATTTTGGACGATGTAAGCAATTTCGTTCTGAGGATAGCGGGAATCATGGATACGACGAAACGATCGGCTTGGATCGGGAGAGAACCTATGGAGGAGAGAGGGGCGGCACAACCCGGGGTCGATTAAAAAAAGGAGATCTCCGCCCGCTCCCGCAGGGGGGGACGGGAGAGTCGGTTCAGGAGGAGAGACGCCGCTCTTCCGCGATCAACTCTTTCACCCCTTCCGCCATCTGCCGGACCGCCCGGACCTCGGTGATTCCCAGGCGACGGCGGTTGCTGATGTCGTAGACGCCGCCCTCGCTCTCGCTGTGTTCTCCATGGATTCCGCGGATCTGGAGCTCGTGGCGATCGCAGATGGCGCGAAACTCCTCCATCCGCTCCCCGAGCCTCGGGAGGCGGATGTGGACGCTG
>CAZGGT010000210.1:0-1635 GCA_964525335.1 uncultured Nitratifractor sp.
TCGTCGGCCAGCTCCTTGGCCAGTTCCACCGCTTCGTTGATGATGATGGGGCGTTCGGTCCCCTCGATCAGGATCTCGTAGGTCCCCAGGCGCAGGATCGCCTTTTCGACCTTGCCGATGGAGTCGTAGTCCCAACTCTCCAGGTGCTTGACGATCTCCTCGTCGATCTTCTCCAGGTTTTCGATGGTGCCGTTGAAGAGACGCAGGGAGAACTCCCGCTGCTTGTTGCGGATCTTGTCGCTCTCCAGGATCTCCTCCGTGAACTTCTCGATCCCGTCGTTGCCCAGGTCGTAGGCGTAGAGGAGGCCCACCACCGCCCTTCGGGCCTGGTGTCGCGTCGCCATCAGACCAGCTCGCCGTAGAGGTTGATGAGCTCGATGAGGCTCGCCATCGCTTCGCCCCCCTTGTTGCCGGCCTTGGTCCCGGCCCGCTCGATCGCCTGCTCGATGCTGTCGACGGTCAGCACGCCGAAGGAGACCGGCTTGCCGTACTTGAGGGTGACGTTGGCGATTCCCTTGGTCGCTTCGGCGGAAACGTAGTCGAAGTGGGGGGTCGCGCCGCGAATCACCGCCCCCAAGCAGCAGACCGCGTCGTAGCGGCCCGAAGCCAGGGCCCGCTCCAGGGCGAAGGGGATCTCGAAGGCCCCCGGCACCAGGATCAGATCCAGGCTCTCGGGATCGCCCCCGTGCCGGGCGTAGGCGTCTTTGGCTCCCTCCACCAGCCGGTCGGTGATGAAGTGGTTGAAACGGGCGGAGATGATCGCCACCTTTTTGCTCCGGTCGACCTGGAGGGTTCCTTCGATAATCTTCATGGGATTCCTTGCGTTGGTTTCTCTCTCGAACTGCTTCATTCGACGATGCTTCGGATGGCGTCGATCTGTGCGATCAGACGCTCGAGGTCCTGCAATTTTATCATATTGGGGCCGTCGCTCAGGGCGACGGAGGGGTCGAAGTGGGTTTCGAAGAAGAAGCCGTCGACTCCCGCCGCCGCGGCCGCCCGGGCCAGGACCGGGACGAAGGAGCTGTCGCCGCCGCTGGTGGCGCCCCCGCTGGCGGGCATCTGGACCGAGTGGGTGGCGTCGAAAATCACCGGGGCGAAGCGACGCATGATCGCCAGCCCCCGCATATCCACCACCAGGTTGCCGTAGCCGAAGCTGCTCCCCCGCTCGGTGAGCCAGACCCTGTACTTTTTCGCCGCCTCGTACTCCACGGGCCCCTCGTATCCCCGGGTCCGCAGCACCTTGGCCACCGAATGCTCCATCG
This sequence comes from uncultured Nitratifractor sp., assembly GCA_964525335.1. Taxonomy (GTDB): domain Bacteria; phylum Campylobacterota; class Campylobacteria; order Campylobacterales; family Sulfurovaceae; genus Nitratifractor. The sequence goes on from CAZGGT010000210.1 coordinate 1,263, forward strand.
CCTGGGGAGCCAGGAACTGCCCCTTCTTGATGTTGACCGTGGCGGGGGTGCGGGCCGCGGCCACCAGCAGGTCGGTCTGGCGGCAGAGGAAGGCGGGGATCTGGAGCACGTCCGCCACCTCCGCCACGGGCGCCGCCTGGCCGCTCTCGTGGATGTCGGTGAGGATCCGGTAGCCGAAGCGGGACTTCACCTCGTCGAGGATCTTCAACCCCTCTTCCAGCCCGGGTCCCCGGAAGCTCTCCAGGGAGGTGCGGTTGGCCTTGTCGAAACTGGCCTTGAAGTAGAACTCCTTGGTGCAGTCCTCGGCGGTGGGGCGCAGCGCCTCGGCGATGCGCAGGACGTTCTCCCGGCTCTCGATGACGCAGGGTCCGGC
>CAZGGT010000211.1:0-3916 GCA_964525335.1 uncultured Nitratifractor sp.
GGACCACCTGGTCAAGGTCCCCAAGAAGCTCCCCGCCGGCGAAGCGGTGAGCCGGGTGGAGTGGGCGCGGGGCGAGGTGCTGATGCACCTGGTCACCACCGAAAAGGCCAAGAGCCCCTACCGCCTCAAGATGCGGGCTCCTAGCTTCAATCACACCATGGTCCTCGACCGGCTCCTACGGGGACAGACCCTCTCGGATATTCCGCTGGTCTTCGGCAGCATGTACATCTGCCAGGGGGACCTGGACCGATGACAATACAGCGTTCAGCGTTCAGCGTTCAGTGTTCAGAGAGAGGCGGGGATAAAGCTCCCATACACTCAACACTCAACACTCAAAACTCAACACTCCTCCAAAGGAGGCTCCCATGTTAAACACCCTCATCGACGCCTTCGTCTTTCCTGGGCTCCTCTACGCCCTGGTCTGGACCGTGGGCCTCTTCTGGTTCTTCCGGAAGTTCATGGCGCCCCTGCACAAGCGGGTCGGCCCCTACTACAACGGCCCCCACGGCAGCTACCAGACCCTTTTCGACCTGAGCAAGCTCTGGACCAAGGAGTCCATCACCCCCCACGGAGTCAACCCCTATCTCTTCTCCATTATGCCCCTGCTGGCGGTGATCGTCGCGCTGCTTCCCAACGCCTTCGTCCCCTGGGTCCCTTCGGGTCCGGCGCTTTCGAGCCCCTACAGCCTGCTGGTCCTGGTGGTCCTCATCGGGATCGAGCCTTTCCTCTTCTTCCTGACGGGTTTCGGTAGCGAGAACAAATACTCCTTCCTCGGGGGGATTCGGGTCCTGACCCAGGCAATCTCCTTCGAGACCGGCTTCTTCCTGGCGGCTCTGGCCCCGGCGCTGCTCTTCGGCACCCTGGACCTGAGCCGGATCGTGGAGATGACGGGCTGGGGAAGCTTCCTCGTTCTCTTCCCGGGCTTCATTCTCTACTTCATCGCCCTGCTGGGGCTCCTGGAGCAGCCCCCCTTCAACATCCCCGACGCGGAGCAGGAGGTGGTCTTCGGATTCCTGACCGAATACAGCGGGACCAACTATTTCCTCCTCAACCTCTCCAAGTTCGTGGAGTTCATGGCGGTCTTCGCCGGGGCGGGGGCCCTCTACATGGGCGCCTACAAAGGGATCTTCTTCGACGGGTACCTCTGGTTTTTCCTCAAGATGGTCCTGGTGGCGGTGGTGATGATCACCATCCGCGCCGCGACACCGCGGATCACGCTCCAGCAGATGCTCGCTTTCAGCTGGCGATGGCTGGTTCCCCTGGCCCTGGTCAACATGGCCTGGGTCCTCCTGGCCCGGCACCTCTTCTTCGCCCAAGGAGCCTGAGATGTTCATTACCGATTTCGTCGAGAAAGTGGTCCGGGTCTCCAAGGCCCTGACCCGCAAGAGCCCCGCCTACGGGCACGACTACCGCTACGAGGCGGCCCACCATCCCCGGCGGTACCGGGGGCAGCACCGGGTGAACTACGAGACCTGCATCGGCTGCGACGCCTGCAACAAGATTTGCCCCGTGGGCGCCATCACCATGAAGAAGTTGCCCTTCAAGAAGCAGAACATCGTCCCCGAGGTGAATCTGGCGGTCTGCATCTTCTGCGGCCTCTGTGAGGATGTCTGCCCCACCAAGCCCGAGAAGTCCATCAAGCTCTCCGGTGGCCGCTACGACATGCTCACCGGCGGCTGGCACGAGGACCAGGATGACTTCTGGGTCCACGTCAACATCCCCGAAGAGTACATCAAGAGTCGCCTGGAGGCCGAAGAGGCCGCTCGGGTCGCCAAAGAGATGAAGCAGAAAAAGCTCGAAGCGGAGAAGCGGAAGAAGGAGGCCGAAGAGAAGCGGAAAGTGGAGGGCGGAGCGCCCGAAGCCGTTACCGAAACGGCTCCCGCGGAAACGGGCCTCCCCGACTTTTCCGCTCCCGCCCCCGGCATGGGGGAGAGCCCGAAGCCCGAAAGCGAAAGCGGCAGCGGAGGAGAAAGGAAAACTTCCCAAAATCCAAAATCCAAAATCCAAAATCCAACATCTAAACGAAAACATCCTCCCAAAGGAGGGAAAAAATGACCGAACTTCTACTCCTGACCGCCGTGCTCATTCTCGCGGCGGCCTCACTTTTCCTGCGCAAGACGGTCCCCGCGATGATCAGCTTCGCCCTGATGATGTTCCTGCTGGGAGTCTTCTACATCGCCCAGGAGGCGCAGGTCCTGGGGCTGTTCCAGATCTTCGTCTACACCGGCGGGATCGTGGTGCTGATGCTCTTCGGGATCACCATCATCGGGATCGAATTTCCCGAGACACCCCGGCGTCCCTGGACAGCGGCGGTCGCCTTCGGCGTGACGGTGGCGATGGCCATCCTCTTCCTCCGGGGCCTGGGGAGCCAGGTCTCCATCGGCGGCGCGCCCACCGAGAACCCGGCTCTCTTCGCCGGCGGTTTCGGCGATACGGTGATCCTCTTCGCCCTGATCGGCGCGGGGCTCCTCTACGGCACGGTGCGGATGATCGACGTGCTCAAGGCGCGTCCCCGGCCCAAAGAACCCCAAGGAGCTTCCGATGTTCGTGATTGAAATGATGTTCGCCTTCGCCCTCTTCGGGCTGGGGATCTATGGCGTCGGTTCGGGACGGGATTTTCTGCGGATCTTCTTTTCCCTGGAGATGCTCCTCAACGCGGTGATCCTGATGCTGGCCCTCTCGGCCCGCCACCTGGGACTGACCGAGAATATCCAGCTCGCCTACCTGATCATCGTCCTGGCGACGCTGGAGGCGGCGGCGGGGCTGCTGATCTTCGGGGCGACCCACCGGATCACCCGCTCCATCCGTCCCGACGACCTGAGTGAAAAGGAGACGGCATGAGCTTCTGGGTAACGATCCTCCTCCTGGCCCCCTTCGTGGGGGCGGTGATCGCCTATCTCCTGGGCCGTGCCCGGACCTCCAACGCCTTCTGGGCCGCCGAGATCACCGGGGGGCTCCTCTTCCTCTCGACCCTGATCCTGCTGATCGGCTACGACGGCCCCATCGACATCCCGATGGAGTGGTTCCGCTTCGGCGACTTCTCCATCCCCTTCGGGATCTACATCGACACGCTCTCCCTGGTGATGCTCCTCATCGCCACGGGGCTGGGAGTGCTGGATATCCACTTTGCCCACGACTACATGGGGGAAGACCCCCACCAGCCCCGCTACTACGCCAAGGTGCTCTTCTTCATCGGGGGGATGATCCTCCTGGTGAGCGCCAAGGAGTTGGTGCCCCTCTTCGTCGGTTGGGAGTTCATGGGCCTGGCGAGCTACCTGCTCATCTCCTTCTGGCACCAGCGCAAAGAGCCCGCCGACGCGGGGGTGAGCGCCTTCCTCTTCACCCGCTTCGGCGACATCTTCCTCTTCGCCGCCATCGGGGCCCTCTACTACGTCGGGGGGACCCTCGACATGGTGGAGATCAACAAGATGGCCGCCGCCGGCGCCCTGGAGAAGGACTTCATCTTCATCGTCGCGCTCTTCATCTTCGTCGCCGCCATCGGCAAGTCGGGCCAGTTCCCGCTCTTCCCGTGGCTGATGCGGGCGATGGAGGGCCCCACCACCGTCTCCGCCCTGATCCATGGCGCGACGATGGTCAACAGCGGGATCTACATCGTCGCCCGGCTCTTCGACTTCTACGCCGTGGGCGAGGCGCTGATCGTGGTCGCGTCCGTGGGGGCGCTGAGCGCCTTCATTGGGGCTACCAGCGCCCTGGTCCAGCGGGAGATGAAGAAGGTCCTAGCCTACTCCACCATGTCCCACCTCTCCCTCGCCTTCGTCGGCCTGGGGGTCGGCTCCCTGGCGGCGGGGATGACCCACCTGGTCAACCACGCCGTCTTCAAGGCGCTCCTCTTCCTGAGCGCGGGGGCCATCATGATGGCGGCCCACCACGTCAAAGATCTCTGGCGCCTGGGCGG
>CAZGGT010000212.1:0-3062 GCA_964525335.1 uncultured Nitratifractor sp.
TCTCCGCCCAGTACGCCAAATACGCCGTCGAAGCGGGAGCCGTCGTCATCGACAACACCTCCCACTTCCGCATGGATCCCGACGTCCCCCTGGTCGTCCCCGAGGTCAACCCCGAGGATATCGAGCTCTGGCGGGAGACCGGCATCATCGCCAACCCCAACTGCTCCACCATCCAGATGGTCCTGGCCCTCAAGCCCCTCTACGACCTCTACGGCGGGATCCGCCGGGTCGACGTGGCCACCTACCAGGCTACCAGCGGCGCGGGCAAGAAGGGGATGGAGGAGCTGGTGATGCAGATGAAGGACTTCTTCGCCTTCAAGCTGGACGAGAGCGAGCACGAGGCGTTCCTCCACCAGATCGCCCTCAACGTCATCCCCCACATCGACACCCCCCAGCCCAACGGCTATACCAAGGAAGAGATGAAAATGGTCAACGAGACCAACAAGATCATGCACTCCGAGATCGCCGTCAGCGCCACCTGCGTCCGGGTCCCGGTGCTCCGGAGCCACTCCGAGGCGGTCACCGTTCACTTCGACGAGGGGGTCGAGGTGGATGTGGAGAAGTGCCGCCTGGCCCTGAGCGAATTCCCCGACGTTGAGGTGATGGACGACCTGGAGCACGGGATCTATCCCATGCCCATCACCGCCACCGATACCGACATCACCTTCGTGGGACGGATCCGCCGGGACCTCTTCGCCCCCAACATCCTGCACATGTGGGTCGTCGCCGACCAGATCCGTGTCGGCGCCGCCACCAACGCCGTACGCATCGCCGAAAAATGGATCGAACTGGAGGAGGTGTAGATGAAAGAGCAACACACCGAAGAGCAGCACCTGGCCATGGACAAAGCCCATCAATCCTGGATCGAAACCGTCTTCGAAAACACCCTCTGGGGGACCCGCTTCTTCGTCCTCCTGGCAGTGATCTTCAGCATGATCGGCGGCATCGGCCTCTTCGTCGTCGCCAGCGTCGACGTCACCCACGTCGTGGGGATCATCTTCAACAATTATTTCGGCCATGGTGAGCACCTTCCCAACTTCCACGAAAAGATCGTCGCCGAGCTCATCGGCGCCGTGGACCTCTACCTGATCGCCATCGTGCTCTTCATCTTCGGCTTCGGCCTCTACGAGCTCTTCATCTCCAAGATCGACGTGGCCGAGCGCTCCGCCGCCTCCAAGATCCTGGAGATCCACTCCCTCGACGAGCTCAAGGACAAACTGGCCAAGGTGATCATCATGGTCCTGATCGTCGGCTTCTTCAAACGCGCCATGCACACCACCTACAACGGCGCCCTGGATATGCTGGCCCTCGCCGGGGCGATCCTGGGGCTGGCCCTCGCCTTCTATTTCATGCACAAGGGAGACTCTCACTGATGAGCGACAAGATCTTTATCGAGGCCTGTTTCGGCCGCCCCACCCCCTACACCCCGGTCTGGATGATGCGCCAGGCGGGCCGCTACCTGCCCGAGTACATGGAGGTCCGCAAAAAGGCGGGCAACTTCCTCAACCTCTGTCACAACCCCGAGCTCGCCGCAGAAGTAACCCTCCAGCCCGTCGACATCGTGGGCGTGGACGCGGCGATCCTCTTCAGCGACATCCTGGTGATCCCCAACGAGATGGGAATGCCCCTCGACTTCGTCAAGGGCGAAGGCCCCGTCTTCGCCCGGCCCATCCAAAGCCGGGAAGATCTCGACGCCCTCATCGGCGGCAAAGAGGCGGCCTCGAAGCTCACCTACGTCTACGACACCATCCGCATCGTCCGGGAGCGCCTGGCCGACGACAAGGCCCTCATCGGCTTCGCCGGCGCCCCCTGGACCCTGGCCACCTACATGATCGAGGGCCAGGGGACCAAGACCTACACCCTCTGCAAAAAGATGATGTACACCGACCCCGAACTCCTCCACGCCATCCTGCGCAAGGTCACTGACGTGGTCAAGCTCTACATGGAAAAGCAGATCGAGGCGGGCGTCGACGCGGTGCAGATCTTCGACAGCTGGGCCGCCGCCATCGAGCCGAGTATGTACGACGAGTTCAGCTGGAAATACATGGTGGAGATCGCCGAATACCTCAAGGCCAAATATCCCGAAATCCCCGTCATCCTCTTCCCCAAGGGGGTCGCCGCCTTCATCCAGCAGGGGGGCGTCTACGGCGACTTCGACGTCTTCGGCGTCGACTGGGGCACCCCCATGGCCCTGGCCAAGGAGAAGCTGGGAGCACGCTACGTCCTCCAGGGCAACATGGAACCCACCCGCCTCTACTCCCGGGAGGCCACCCGCGAAAGCGTCGAAGCCCTCGCCGAGCTGATGAAGGAGGGCCGCCACATCTTCAACCTCGGCCACGGCATCCTCCCCGACGTCCCGGTGGAAAACGCCAAACATTTCGTCCGCCTCTGCCAGGAGCTCAGCCGGAGATAACTCCCGCCCCGGCGAACTCCCTCCCTCACCTCTCTTTTGAGTCACGATCGGCAAAACTCCTTCACGGAAGGATATAACACTATATGTTATAATGTTGTATGATCAAAAGCTTTGCGGACAAAGAAACCGAAAAACTCTATCGAAGCGGAAAGAGTAGAAAGATCCCATCGACACTACAAAAGACCGCTTTGAGGAAGCTCGATTATCTCGATGCCGCTACGACGGTCGAAGACCTGAGAGTGCCCCCGGGAAATCACCTGGAAGCGCTCGAAAGAGAGTTGAAAGGGAAATATTCGATTCGGATCAACCGGCAGTTTCGGATCGTTTTCTCTTTCCAAGACGGTGACGCCTACGACGTCACCATTACGGATTATCACTGAGGAGCATCCATGACCCGACTGCAACGCCCGCCGACCCATCCCGGCGAAATCCTCCGGGAGGAGTTTCTCACTCCCCTGGGAATCACCCAGAGCGCCTTGGCAAGGGAGCTGCACACTTCCTTCCGTGCCATCAACGAGCTGGTCAACGAAAAGCGCGGGATCACCACGGAGATGGCCCTCAAGCTGGCGCGCTACTTCGGCACTTCCCCCCAGCTCTGGCTCAACCTCCAAAACCGCTACGACCTCTGGAAAACCGAACGGAAAAAAGG
>CAZGGT010000213.1:0-12776 GCA_964525335.1 uncultured Nitratifractor sp.
ACCATGCGCTCAAAGACGGGGAGACCCTGACCATCGACGGCGAGAGCTTCCGGATCTTCCATCCGAAAAAAGCCCATACCGATACCGACATCCTCATCGCCCACCGGGGGTCGAACACCCTGTTCCTGGGGGACAACGTGATGAAAAACCGCCTGGGGGGCTTCGACGGGAGCTCCAGCATCCTGGGAAATGTGGAGCTTCTCGAAAAGATCATGAAAGAGAAGGCCTATCGGCTCTACGTTCCCGGTCACGGCCCGTCCGGCGGACTCGAAGAGACCGTCGGCCCGTTCCTGCGCTACCTCAAAATCCTCCGGGACGAGGCGAAAAAAGCCTACGAGGCCGATGAGGAGTACTATACGGTCAAGAAGGAAGCGATCGCCCGGATGAAAGAGTTCCGGGACTGGGACGCCTTCGACCACCAGATGGGCAAACACCTCGGCAAGGTCTACCAGGAGATCGAAGAGAAGGATATGGAGTAGGGGGAGTCATTCTTCGGTGAGCGCTTTTTTCGCAGTCGCGCTGCGGTACTGTGCGATCCAGAGTCCCAGGAGAATCAGCGCCCCGCCCGCCGTCATCACCGGCGTCAGGCTCTCCCCCAGCAGGGCGATTCCGGCGATCGCGGTAAGGAGAGGGACGAGGTAGATGTAGTTGCCGGCGGAGACGGGGCCGATGATCTCGATTCCCCGTTGCCAGAGAAAGAAGGCGAGGCCCGAGGCGAAGAGGCCGAGGAAGATGAGGTTGGCCGCTACGACGGGCTCGCCCAGGGCTTCGGGATGCAGGGGCTCTCCCCGTCCCAGCTGCCAGAGAAGCATCAGCGCGATGGCGTAGAAGAAGCTTTTGCGGGTGATCTGGACCGGAGTGTACCCTTCGGGAGCGTGTTTGAGGAGGATGGAGTAGAGGGCGAAAACGGTGGCTGCGGCCAGGGCAAGCAGATCTCCGCGCAACCTCAGCTCGAAATGACGTCCTTCGAAGAGGATCATCCCCATCCCGGTCAGGGCCACCGCGAAGCCCAGCAGCAGCGGAAGGCGGAACCGTTCGTCCCGGACGAAGAAGTGGGCCAGCAGCGCCGTCAGGATGGGGATCGCTCCCATATAGAGTCCCACGTTGGCCGCCTGGGTGTACTTCAGGGCGTAATTCTCCAGAAGAAAATAGACGAAGATTCCGAGAAAGCCCAGGAAAAAGAAGTAGAGTTCGTGCCGGAGAGAGCGGAGCGTCCCCGCGACCGGGGCCAGAAAGAGCATCAACGCCCAGGCGAGGGTGAACCGGTAGAACATCACCTCGATGGGACTGATGTAGCGCAGCAGCGCTTTGTTGCCGACGAAGGCGACGCTCCAGATGGCGATGGTGATGAAGGTGAAGAGATGACCGGGGAGTCGGGAGGAGGGCGGGGGCATCAGCCGCCCAGATACTTTTTGCGGACTTCGTCGTTGCCCAGGAGTTCGGAAGCCGGACCGGAGAGGGCGATGGAGCCGTTCTCCAGGACATAGCCCTTGTCGGCGATTTTGAGGGCGGCGAAGGCGTTTTGCTCCACCAGGAGAATGGTGATCTTCTTTTTGAGTTCGGTAATGATCTCGAAGACTTCTCCCACGATTTTCGGGGCCAATCCCAGGCTGGGTTCGTCGAGCATCAGGACCCGGGGTTCGCTCATGAGGGCCCGGGCGATGGCGAGCATCTGCTGTTCTCCGCCGGAGAGGGTACCGGCCATCTGCTGTTTTTTCCCCGAAAGACGGGGGAAAAGCTCGTACATCTCTTTCCGAAGGCGTTCGTAGTTGGCGCTGTTGTTGAAAGCGCCCATGCGCAGATTTTCCTCCACCGTGAGGTTGATGAAGACCCGGCGACCTTCGGGGACCAGGGCGATGCCGTCCTGGATGATCCGATGGGTGGGGAGTTTGCTGATATCCTTTCCGTCGAAGACGACCGTGCCGCTCTTTTTGACGCCGTTGACGATGGCGTTGAGGGTCGAGGTTTTGCCTGCGCCGTTGGATCCGATGAGCGTGACGATGGTGTTGGGATCGATCTGCATATCGATACCGCGGACCGCGGCGATGACTCCGTAGTAGACCTGGAGGTTCTGGATCTCAAGCATGGGTGAAATCTCCTAGATAGGCTGCGACGACCTTTTCGTCGACGATGGCTTCGGCCGGAGGCCCCTCGAAGATCTTTTCGCCGTAGTCGAGGACGGTGACGGTCTCGCACATGGCGTTGACGAATTTCATATCGTGCTCGATGAGGAGGATCGTCAGGTCGTAGTCCTTTTTGATCTTGTGGATGATGTTGGAGAGGTCTTCGGTCTCGATGGGGTTCATTCCCGCGGCGGGTTCGTCCAGGAGGAGGAGCTTGGGTTTGGTGGCGAGCGCCCGGGCGATCTCCACCTTGCGCTGGTTGCCGTAGCTCAAAGCCGTCGCTTCGTTGTCGGCATATTCGGCGATTCCGAACTCTTCGAGGATGCCCATCGCTTCGGTTCGGATCCGTCGTTCGTAGCGATGGTAGCGGGGAAGACGGAAGATCGCTTCGAAGTAGGTATAGGGGATCTGGTCGTGAAATCCGATGAGGATGTTTTCCAGGACGCTCATGCTTTTGAAGAGGCGGATGTTCTGGAAGGTCCGGGCGATGCCCAGTTTGACCACCCGGTCCGGGCGGGTGCCGGTGATGTCCTTCCCGTCGAAGATCACGGTCCCTTCGGTGGGTTGATAGTTACCGGTGACGATGTTGAAGATCGTCGTTTTTCCCGCCCCGTTGGGGCCGATGAGGCCGTAGATGGTGCCCTGGGGGACCTTGAAGCTCAGATTGTCGATGGCGGTAACCCCTCCGAACTGCATGGTGACGTTGCGGATCTCCAGAAGGGACTGGCTCATGCGTTACCCTTTTTCAGGAATTTGTCCCGGATGATTTCGTGGATCTCCCGGTCTCCGAAGAGCCCTTTGCGGGCGAAGAGCATCATGACGATGAGCAGAATGGCGAAGACGACCATCCGCATACCGGGGTGGGCGCCGGTATGCATCCCGAAGATCACCATGTCGTCGTCGAGGAAGCGGAGCCACTCCATGGACCCCATCACGAGAATCGTCGCCAGGAGGGCGCCGCTCATGCTTCCCAGCCCTCCCAGGACGATGATGATCAGGAGCTGGAACGTCAGGAGAAAGCTGAACTGGTCCGGCGTGATCGTGGTGAGGAACGATGCCAGGAGTCCGCCGCCGATTCCTTCGAAAAACGCGCTGGTCATGAAAGCGACGGTCTTGATTTTGAAGGTATTGATGCCCATGGCCGTGGCGGCGTCTTCGTCGTCGCGGACGGCCTTCATGGCCCGGCCGTACCGGGAGTAGACGATGTGGAGCATCACGATGAAAGTGACGAGGGCGATGGTGCCGATCCAGAGAAAGTTGGCCACTTCGGGGATGTCGTTGAGTCCCATGGCGCCGTTGGTATAGGCGGGACTGTTGAGGGCGAAGATCCGGATGATGAATCCGAAGCCCAGGGTGACGATCGCCAGGTAGTCTCCCCGCACGCGGAAGACCGGAAAACTCAGAAGCAGGGCGATGAGGGTCGCCGCGATCCCGCCCGACAGAATCGCCGGGAGGAAGGCCATGTGCATGTGCTGGACGATGGGAGCGGGATCGACGAGGGCGAACATGTCGAGTTTGTCGTCGGGCGGAATGAGAAAGAGGGCGGTGAAATAGGCCCCGATGGCGACGAAGCCGTTGGGCTCCAGGGAGAACTGCCCGGCGACGCCGTTGATGAGGTTGTAGCTCAGAGCCAGAATGGCGAAGATCCCGATGTTGTTGAGAATACTCAGGGTGTAGGAGTCGAAGGTACGGTGGGCCCAGGCGATGAGCAGGATACTCAGCAGAATCAGCAACATTTTGATAATGGCGTTTTTCATCGTCGGCTCCTTAGAAACGGCTGCGTTCTAGGTCTTCACCCATGATTCCGGTGGGTCGGAAGAGCAGGACCAAAATCAGGAAAAAGAACGCGAAGGCGTCTTTGTAGCCGCCCAACTCGGGGAAAAGGGCGACCACCATGATCTCCGTAAATCCGAGGATGAATCCCCCGAGTACGGCTCCGGTGACCGAACCGATCCCTCCCAAAACCGCCGCGGCGAACGCCTTGAGTCCCACGATGACTCCCATCAGGGGGTCGATGGAGGGATAACTGACGGCGTAGAAGACACCCCCTACCGCTGCCAGGGCCGAGCCCAGGGCGAAGACGATGGTGATGATCCGGTCGGCGTCGATTCCCATGAGCTTGACGGTGGGGATGTCGAAAGCCAGGGCCCGGATCGCCATGCCGTATTTGGTCCGGTAGAGGATCCAGAGGACTCCGGTCAGGATGACGACGGTGACGATGGGGATGATGAGGACCGTCACGGGAAGATAGATCTTGTCGATGTGCCAGACCTTGGTGAGATAATCGGGAGCGCTGAAGGCCCGGGGTACCCCGCCGAAAAGAACATTGAAGAGATTTTCCAGGAAGAAGCTGATTCCGATGGCGGTGATGAGGAGGGAGATCTTCGGCGCATCTCTCAGGGGTTTGTAGGCGATTTTGTCGGTGAGAATACCGACGATGACCGATCCGAGAATCCCCAGGAGCACGGCGGCGCCGAAGGGAAGCCCGGCGCTGGTTCCCATATAGGTCAAGAACGCCCCGACCATCATGATGTCGCCGTGGGCAAAGTTGATGAGGCGGAGTACGCCGTAGACCATGGTATAGCCGATGGCGATAAGGGCGTACATGCTTCCCAGACTCGCCCCGTTGATCAACTGCTGTAGAAAGGTGGTAAAGTCCATGAACACGACCTTCTCTTTTGGAATCCGGATTTCAGAATGTAGAGGGTTTCGACTCCGCTCAACCTCTCTTGGGAACCGAGAGACTCAACGGGGTCAAAACCGAAAGCCGTGCTTTCGGTTCGACGGATGCGATTAGGGATTTACAGTGGTTTTGTAGACGAACTTGCCGTTCTGGACTTCGTTGATGACGGCGGATTTGACGGCGTTGCCGTTCTTGTCGATGTTGATGACGCCGGTGATTCCTTTGTAGCCTTTGGTATGGCGGAGTTTGTCGTTGACACACTCTTTGTCGGTGGGAGCTTTACCCTCGTCGATGCACTCGTTCATGGCGTTGAGAATCATGCCGTAGGCATCGGCGGCGAGAGCACCCATGGAGTCGGCGGTCTTGTGGTATTTCTTATGGAACGCGGCGACATAGGCTTTGGCTTCGGGAGAGTTGGCGGCCGCTTCGTTGAAGTGGTCGGTATACATGAAGCCCTCAGCCGATTTGCCGGCGATTTTGACCAGCTCGGGGAAGCCGACCCCGTCGGCACCGATGAAGGGAGCTTTGACGCCCATGGCGCGTGCCTGCTTGACCATCAGCGCCGCCTCGGGATAGTATCCGGTAAAGGCGATGATGGAGGGCTTGGCTTCTTTGATGGTGGAGACCTGGGCGTTGAAGTCCTTGTCTCCGGAGTTGATCAGGACGGTCTTGAGGATCTTGCCTCCCCCGGCGGTATAGGCTTTTTTGAATGCCTTGGAGAGACCGACGGAATAATCCTGCTTGGCGTCGGTGACGACGACGGCGGTTTTCATGCCGTGATCCAGCGCGTATTTGGCCATGACGGCCCCCTGGAAGGGATCGATGAAGCAGGCACGGGTGACGTACTTCTTGCCTTTGGTGACCCGGGGGTTGGTGGAGGCGTGGGTGATCATGGGAGTTTTGGCCTTTTCGGCGACGGGGGCCATGGCCATGGAGTTTCCGGAGGCGACTTCACCCAGGATCACGGTGACGCCGTTTTTGTCCAGAAGGCGTTTGACGGCGGTCGCCGCTTCGACCTTGTCACCCCGATCGTCCAGGACGATCAGTTTGACGTCGTCACCGTTCTTGAGCTTGTGGTTCTGCTCGTAGGCGATGTCCAGTCCGCTCTTGGAGGTCTGTCCGAAGGCGGCGATGGGTCCGGTCAGGGGCAGGACGACGCCCACCTTCACCTCTTTGGCCAGAGCGAGTCCGCTCATCAGTGCTGCGGCAGCGACAATACTCAATGCCTTTTTCATTGGAACTCCTTGTGATAGTTTGGGGTGTGCATATGGTACCAAGCTCTTTCTTGGCTGAAACTTAAACAACTTTAAGCAAGTGGCTCAGCTCAGGAGTTTTTTGACCGCCTGGCTGATCCGTCCTCCGTCGGCACGGCTTCCGATGACGCTCTTGGCTTTGCCCATGACCTTGCCCATATCCTTCATCGATTCGGCGCCGACTTCGGCGATGATTTCCCGAAGGGTCGTCTCCAGCTCGGCATCGTCCATCGGTTCGGGGAGGTAGGTACGGACCAGGGCCACTTCGGCCTCCTCTTTGGCCACCAGATCCTCCCGGCCAGCTTCCCGGAACTGGGCGAGGGCGTCCTCCCGTTGTTTGATGTATTTCATCAGAATCGCTTCGACGTCGGCGTCGCTCAACTCCCGACGCTCGTCCACCTCGATCTGTTTGATGGCGGCGCTGAGATTGCGAAGGGTGTCTCTCCGGGCGGTATCTTTGGCCCGCATCGCCTCCTTGATATCATTTTTGATCCGCTCTTTGAGGGTCATGGCTCTCTCCTTTTTTTCAGTGGATTTTCGCTGGCATTATAGCGGGATTGTTCCGTCGCGTCTCCGTGGAAGTCGGCAGGAGAAGAAGGTCTCCTGCGGCGGGATGGAATTCGGGATCCGTAGTAGGTCTCTCCTATGGGGGGAAAAGATGCGGTTACATTGATGGGAAGATTTTTATGAAAAAAAGATGTATGTCGTCGTGAAGGATCGTATTGGAGCGGGAGACGGGATTCGAACCCGCGACCCCAACCTTGGCAAGGTTGTGCTCTACCCCTGAGCTACTCCCGCAAAGGATTCAAAACTGCCTGGTACCTCGGGCCGGACTCGAACCGGCACACCCGAAGGCGGCAGATTTTGAATCTGCTGCGTCTACCAATTCCGCCACCGAGGCTCGTTGGGTGATCGGAATTGTAAAGCAGAGAAACTTAAATTACGTTGAGGGTGGACGTCGCCTACTCGATGGCGTCTTTGAGAAGTTTCCCGGGTTTGAAACGGACGCTGTATTTGGCGGGGACTTTCACCTTCCGGGTCGTGCCGGGGATGGTGATCTCCCGTTCGTTTTTCTTTACGGCCTGGAAGGAACCGAATCCGAGGAAGGAGACGTTGTCCCGGGCCTTGAGGGCGTCGGTAATGGTCTCGAGGGCCGCTTCGATCACCGCTTCCGTATCCTTCTTGGAAAGACCGCTCCGCTGGGCCACCTGGCTGATGAATTCGGATTTTTTCATTCTGTGCTCCTTGACGCCCGGGTGATGCACTCGGCTGATTCCCATGCACCCTCCGTGCCGAATGATACGACTATTTTAACATAAGATTATGACGAATCGACCCAAAAACGATCGCCCCGCCCCTCAAAAGGGTATAAAAGCGTACGAAACGAGCTTCGGGTATGAGGAATTCCGGATGCCTCTCAAGTTGATATGTTATAATATAATTTTTTGGGAAAGGAAGGAGAGTCTGTGCGGATCGTTGCGGTGATCATCGGTGCCATCATTTTGATTTACGGGGCGTTTTCGACGCTGTTCCACGATACGGCGCTCGTAGGAAACATCGGGCGGCAGCTGGGAGAGTGGAATCTTCGGCTCTTCGGTTATCTGGCCTACTTCGACTTTGTCGTGCTCTTCTACCCTCTGATCCGTTTTTACCGTCGACCGGCACTGATGCGGAGTCGGGAGGGATATGTCGGGTGGATTCTTTTTCTGCTTTCCCTCGTCGTTCTTCAGCCGTTGGTCGTGGGAGTGGAACGCTGCGGTCTCCTGGGACGGGAACTCTACCGGGCGATGGTTCCCTACATCGGCTTGGCGGGGCTTTGGCTCTTCTGGCTGATGATCTTCACTCTTTCGCTGACCCTGCTCATCGAAGATACGGGACGGCTGGGCGAGGCATGGGAAGGGTGGCGGGCACGACTGCGTGAACGGCGGGAGGCCCGCAGGGCACGTCGGGAGGAGCGTCGGCTGGAGAAACTGCGCCGTCGCGAAACCGGGAACTCCGCCGAGGGGAAGGGACGATCCCGGCCCCGGCTCTCCTTCGGCTGGGTGCGGGAGCTCTTTCGCAATCCCTTCGACCACGAAAAGGAGAAGGAGGTGGAGCGGATTCTCTCCATGGAATTGCCGCCTATCGAGGTGGATGCCGAGCCCCCGGTTAAAGCCCGGCCGGTCAGCCGGACTCCCCGCCTCCGCAAGCGGCGTCGGGAGGAGGAGCCCGTGGACGATCTTCTGCGCTATCGGGAGCGTATGGAACATCAGGTAGAACGCGAGTCCCATATCGTAGAATCGACCGCCACTCCCCGTACGCGCTCCCAAGAGATGCCGCTCTATTCCGAACCGTCGGAAGATGGGGGCGGGAAGGGAGCCCGGAATGTGGAGATTCCGGTCGAAGAGATCGAAGCGGATCTCCCGTCTGGGCCCGGGACCGAACCCGACGGGCGGACGGAAGCGGAGATCCGGTCCGGGGCGGAAACCCCCCGGCCGGTCCGTCGCAAACGCCCTACATCCTCCCGGAAGACGAAGGAACCCGCCGATGCCGCTTCCGCCGCTTCCGGCAGGGTCAAGATCGTCCGGGAGTTGGAGGAGAACAACGAGATCCTCTCCAAAATCGAGAAGGGCAAAGTGGCCAAGCCCAAGAATTTCAAACTCCCCAAGCTCGATTTTCTCCAGAAGGCTCCCAAGGTCAAACGCCGGATCAACGAAGCGGAGATCGACCGGAAGATCCAGGATCTGCTGAGCAAACTCCAGCAGTTCCGCATCGAGGGGGATGTGATCCGGACCTACAGCGGTCCCCTGGTCACCACGTTTGAGTTCAAACCCGCCCCCAACGTCAAAGTCTCCAAGATCCTGGGACTCCAGGACGATCTGGCGATGGCCCTGAGCGCCAAGACGATCCGGATTCAGGCCCCGATTCCCGGACGGGACGTGGTGGGGATCGAGATCCCCAACGAAACGGTGGAGACCATCTACCTCCGGGAGGTCCTGGAGAGCGATCTCTTCAAAAACTCCAAATCCCCCCTGACCGTGGCCCTGGGCAAAGACATCGTCGGCAACCCCTTCGTCACCGACATCCGCAAACTTCCCCACCTCCTGGTGGCGGGGACCACCGGATCGGGAAAATCGGTGGGAATCAACGCCATGATCCTCTCGTTGCTTTACCGTAACGATCCCGACCGGCTCAAACTGATGCTGATCGATCCGAAGATGCTGGAGTTTTCGATGTACAACGACATTCCCCATCTGATCACTCCCGTGATCATCGAACCTTCCAAGGCGATCGCCGCCCTGGCCAACATGGTGGGGGAGATGGAACGGCGCTATAAACTGATGGCGGAAAACCGGGTCAAAACCATCGAGAATTACAATGAAAAGGTACAAAAGGAGGGAGGAGAGCCCTTCCCCTACATCGTAGTGGTCATCGACGAACTGGCGGATCTGATGATGAACGGCGGCAAGGAAGTGGAGCTCTCCATCGCGCGCCTGGCCCAGAAGTCCCGGGCCTGCGGGATCCATCTCATCGTCGCCACCCAGCGCCCCAGCGTGGACGTGGTCACCGGCCTCATCAAGGCCAATCTCCCCTCCCGGCTCAGCTACCGGGTGGGCCAGCGCATCGACTCCAAGGTGATCCTCGACCAGATGGGCGCCGAAAGCCTCCTGGGACGGGGAGACGCTCTTTTTACCCCTCCGGGAGCCACGGGCCTGGTGCGGATCCACGCTCCCTGGAGCAGCGAAGAGGAGATCGACACCATCGTGGAGTTTCTCAAGGCCCAGCGTCTTCCGGAGTACGACGAGAGCTACCTCGTCGCCGGCGGGGATCTCGGGAAGGATGAGGAGGGGGAGAAGGAACTGGAACTCGATCCTCTCTACGAACAGGCCAAGGAGATCGTCCTGACGGACAAAAAGACCTCCATTTCCTACCTCCAGCGCAAGCTCCAGATCGGCTACAACCGCTCCGCAAATCTCATCGAACAGCTGGAGCGGACGGGGATCCTCAGCCCGCCCAACGCCAAAGGCGGACGGGAGATTCTGGTCTGATTCCGAGGGGGTCGCCCGCCATCGGTTTCGAGAGGGGAGGGGGAGGTGCCCGCATACCTCTCTCCGAGGCTTCTTCGAGGAGATAGGATATAATGGTTGATAGAAATCCGAAGAAGAACCAGGAGGAACGAATGGGGTATTTCAAAAAAGCGAAGGTCGGGGACAAAGTCTACGGACTGGTATTCGGGAAGGGAAGGATCGTGGCGGTCTATCCCGACAGCCACTATTCGATCATGGTGGAGTTCGACAACCGTTATCAGGTTCCCTACACGGAGGAAGGGGTGCCGGGCTGGGGACGTTTCAAAAAACAAACCCTCTTCTACCGTACGGATGTGGATCTGAGCAAGGCGGACTTCTCTCCCGTCGACAAGATCCTCTCTCCTAAAAAGATCATCAAACTTCGGGAGCAGGGAAAACTCCAGGTCCGTCTCCCCTCCGGCCTCTGGAAAAGTGTGAAAAAAGCCGACACGGCCTATGTGGAGCAACTCCTTGAAAACGAGCACTACCACCTCTTCCGCAAAAAACCCTGAACAAGCTGACGCCTCCGGGGAGGGGGCGTTTCATCGAATGCGCCGGTTTACGGCCGGATTGAAAAAGGGGCTTCATGTGGAATGGCATGAGACCCGGGCCGTACCGGGACAATTGCTGCGCGGTGAGTTTCGCAAGGCGGGGGAACAGGTGGCGGACCTGGGCCGCATGGGCTTCCTCGCCGCGCTCTGGGTTTTGCCGGGCGGGGCGATCCTCAGCGGCTTCGTGATCAAAGTCTTTCACCGGATCCGCCCCAGCGCCTTCCGCCCGCGCAGGCATGGCGCACGCGAACGGGAGGAGCCGTGCGACTGAGGGAAAAGTCCCCCCTTGTCACCATCCGATACAGTCTCCGGAGCCCTTCATCCATTTTCCCCAGTTATATTAGTGTTTCAAGCAGCTTCTGCTAACATCTTTGTTACTAAGAATTCATTTCCATGGATCCGATGGGGATGGGTTCTAAATCCATCAAAGAGGGAGAACATTCATGTCTCTGATCGAAGAGTACCGCAAGCACACCGAAGAGCGCGCCAAACTGGGCGTCCCCCCGCTGCCCCTGACCGCGCAGCAGACTGCCGAACTGGTGGAGCTCCTCAAGCAGGATCCCATCCCCGAGGAGGAGTATCTCCTCGACCTGCTCAAGAACCACATCAACCCCGGGGTCGATGACGCCGCCTACGTCAAGGCCGCCTTCCTCAACGCCATCGTCGTGGGCGACGCCCACTGCAAGGCTCTGACCAAGGTCGACGCCGTCAAGATCCTCGGCATGATGCTGGGCGGCTACAACGTCGGTCCCCTGGTCGAAGCCCTCAAGCACGAAGATCCCGCCGTCGCCCAGGCGGCCGCCGACGAGCTCAAGCACACCATCCTGGTCTACGACGCCTTCAACGACGTCAAGGACCTGATGGACGAGGGCAACGCCTTCGCCAAAGAGGTGATCGAGTCCTGGGCCGAGGCGGAGTGGTTCCTGAGCCGCGATCCCCTGTCCGAGGAGATGAAGCTGACGGTCTTCAAGGTCCCCGGCGAGACCAACACCGACGACCTGAGCCCCGCCAGCGAAGCCTTCACCCGCTCCGACATTCCCCTCCACGCCAACTCCATGCTGGTCAACCGGATGGACAACCCCCTCGAGACCATCAAGAAGCTCAAAGAGAAGGGCAACGACCTGGTCTACGTCGGCGACGTCGTGGGAACCGGAAGCTCCCGGAAATCGGGGATCAACTCCGTCCAGTGGTGGTTCGGCCACGACATCCCCGGCGTCCCCAACAAGCGTACCGGCGGCGTGGTGATCGGCTCCATCATCGCTCCCATCTTCTTCAACACCGCCGAGGACAGTGGATGTCTGCCCATCGAAGCCCCCGTGGACAAGCTGGAGACCGGTGACGAGATCATCCTCAAGCCCTTCGAGGGAGTCATCCTCAAAAACGGCGAGGTGGTCAGCGAGTTCACCCTCAAGCCCAACACCCTCCCCGACGAGATGCGCGCCGGCGGACGGATCCCCCTCATCATCGGTAAGGGGCTGACCAACAAGGCCCGCGAAGCTCTGGGACTGGGCCACAGCGAAGTCTTCGCCAAGCCCGAGCAGCCCGCCGACAGCGGCAAGGGCTACACCCTGGCCCAGAAGATGGTGGGACGCGCCTGCGGCATGGAGGGGGTTCGCCCCGGCATGTACGTCGAGCCCGTGGTCTCCACCGTCGGTAGCCAGGATACCACCGGCCCCATGACCCGGGACGAGATCAAAGAGCTGGCGGCGCTCAGCTTCGGCGCCGACCTGGTGCTCCAGTCCTTCTGCCATACCGCCGCCTATCCCAAGCCCGCCGACGTAGAGCTGCAGCACACCCTGCCTCCCTTCTGGACCAGCCGGGGCGGGGTCATCCTCAAGCCCGGCGACGGGGTCATCCACAGCTGGCTCAACCGCATGGTCCTTCCCGACACCGTGGGAACCGGCGGCGACAGCCACACCCGTTTCCCCATCGGCATCAGCTTCCCCGCCGGTTCCGGCCTGGTCGCTTTCGCCGCCGTTACCGGCATGATGCCCCTGAACATGCCCGAGTCGGTCCTGGTGAAGTTCAAGGGTGAGATGCAGCCCGGCATCACCCTCCGCGACCTGGTCAACGCCATCCCCTACGTCGCCATCCAGCAGGGGCTCCTGACCGTCGAGAAG
>CAZGGT010000214.1:0-1890 GCA_964525335.1 uncultured Nitratifractor sp.
CCCCGCTCCCGGGCCAGGACCTTGATGGCCATGAGGGCGATGAACTGGCGGGTGGGGGTGTCGGGTTTGCCGAAGCGGTCGGCGATCTCCTCCTCGATCTCGTAGACCTCCGCCACGCTCTCGCAGAGCGCCAGGCGGCGGTAGAGCTCCAGGCGGAGGCGGTCCTCGTCGATGAGCTCGTCGCTGAGGTAGGCGTCCACCGCCAGCTTGATCTCCACGCTCTTCTCCGCCTCCTTCTTCTCCCCGCTGAGCTCCCGGATGGCGTCTTCGAGCATCCGCAGGTAGAGGGAGTAGCCGATCTGCTTGATGTGGCCGCTCTGGGCTTCGCCGATGAGGTTGCCCCCGCCCCGGATCTCCAGATCGTGGAAGGCCAGGACCGCCCCACTCCCCAGCTCGCTATGGGTCTCCAGGGCCAGGAGGCGGCGCCGGGCGTTGTCGGGGAGGTGCTCCTTGGACTCCACCAGGAGGTAGCAGTAGCCCTCCCGGCCGCCCCGGCCCACCCGGCCCCTGAGCTGGTGCAGGTCGGCGATGCCGAAATTCTCCGCCCCGTCGACGATCATGGTGTTGGCGTTGGGGAGGTGGATTCCCGACTCGACGATGGTGGTGCTCAGGAGCAGGTCATACTCCCCCGCCTCGAACTTGAGCATCTCCTCTTCGGTCTTGGCGGCGCTGATTTTGGAGTGGAGCACCGTCAGGCGCAGGTCGGGGAGGATCTCCCGCAGCTCCCGGGCCTTCTCCTCGATACCGGCGATGGAGTTGTAGACGTAGAAGGTCTGGCCGCCCCGGCGCCGTTCCCGGAGGATCGCCTCCTTGACCACGGCGGGATCGAAGCTCTTGACGAAGGTGCGCACCCCCAACCGCTCCGTGGGCGGGGTGAGGATCTCGCTGAAGCTCTTGATCTTGGAGAGGGCCATGTTGAGGGAGCGGGGGATGGGGGTGGCGGACATGGAGAGGAGGTGGACGTCGATGGCCATCTCCTTGAGGGCCTCCTTCTGCTTGACCCCGAACTTGTGCTCCTCGTCCACGACCACCAGGGCCAATTTGTCGAAGCGGGCCCCCAGGAGGGCGTGGGTCCCCACCACCACCGGGAGCGTCCCCTCCTCCAGCCCCTTGAGGATGGCCCGTTTCTGTGCGGGAGTGGTGTAGCGGTCGAGCTTGGCCACCTCGATTCCCCAGGGGGCGAAACGCTCCCGGAGGCTGCGGAAGTGCTGGGCGCTCAGGAGGGTCGTGGGGACCACCATCGCCGCCTGGTAGCCGGCGCGGACCGCGGCGAAGATGGCGTTCATGGCCACCTCGGTCTTGCCGAAGCCCACGTCGGCGCTCAGGAGCCGGTCCATCATCCGGCCGCTGGCGAGGTCCTCCAGCACCCGGCGGATCGCCTCCTCCTGGTCCTCGGTGTGGACGAAGCCCGCCTGGGAGAGGAAGAGGGCGTGTTCCGCCGGGTCGACGGCGATGCGGATCCCCTTCTGGAGCATTCGCTGGGCCGAGAGGTTGATGATCTGGGAGGCGATGGCGAAGAGCTTCTCCCGCACCTTCCCCTTGAGGCGCTTGAAGCTCGCCTTGCCCAGGCGGTCCAGCACCGGCAGGGTCCCGCTGTCGGCCACGTAGCGGTCGATCACCTCCAGGTTCTCCACCGGCACCAGCAGGGTATCCTCCCCCTGGTACTCCAGGACCACGAAATCCCGCCAGGCCCCCAGGATCTCCCGCTTTTCGATTCCCCGGAAGATCCCCACCCCGTGGGTCTCGTGAACCACGTACTCCCCGGGACGCATCTCGTCGAGGACCAGGCTGGGGCGCTTGACCCGGCGGCGCTTGAGGGGCTTGTTGATGGAGAGGATCAGTTCGCCGGGGCCCAGGAGGTTGAGGATCCCCTCCTGGTAGACGAAGCGG
>CAZGGT010000215.1:0-5188 GCA_964525335.1 uncultured Nitratifractor sp.
CGTCTACTGCGGCTACTTCAACGGCCTCATCGACTACGTCCGGGAGATCGCCTCCCGCACCGAACAGTTCTGGTGTCCCATCCGCCACGCCCGGCGCCTGCGGGGCGTCCCTCCCCGCTACTGGCACTTCCTCCCCTACGGAGACGGGAAAAAGCTCCACGACCGCTGGAAAGCGCTGCGGGAGGAGCTCCGGAGAGGGGAGTGAGTGTTGGGAGTTATGGTTAGGTGTTAGGTTTTGGGTTTTAGGGGTTGGGTTTTAGGGATTAGGGGTTGGTGTTTTGGGGGTTAGGGGAGTGTGGTGTTGGTGTTGGTGTTAGCGATGGTGTTGGTGTTAGTGTTGGTGTTGGTGGGGGTGTGACTCCGAAGTTCTCGGCTCTACGCTCATCGGCCCCAAGCTTTAAGCTCTCCGCTTTCAGCTTTCAGCTTTTATTGTATGAACGGGATGTCGAATGCGACCAGATTCTCCTCCAGCAGGGGGACGATCTGGAGATTCTCCGCCAGTTCCCGGATCGCGGCGTCTTCGTCGGGACAGCGGCCGTTGGCCTGAACCCGAAGCTGCAGGAGGTGGTAGCGTTTTTCGTCGATGATGATGAACTCCCCGATGGTCATTTTCAGCGTCACTTCGATTTGACTCGATCTTCGGAAGCTCTCCAGGGTTTTGCGCAGGAGCTTGGAAAAGCCGTTCTGGTCGATCCGAATCGGCGGCAGATCCTGATCAGTCAGGAGGCTGAGCTTCTGTCCGTATTGCATCTTGAAAAGGGTGATGGCCGCTTCCAGAAGTACGTTGATATCGGTCTCGATCAGCTTCTCTTTCTCCAGGTGCCGCTTTTCTCCCGACCGGGGGCGGTAGTAGAGACGCAGGGCCACCCACTCCTCGGAATTGTAGGCGACGTTGACGGCGTAGAAACCAAGCTGGCGGTAGTGGAGTTCCAGGAGCGTGGTGCGGCTGCCGAAATCTTTGGGGGCGTGGTTCAGGGCGATCTCGAAGAGCTCTTTGCGGTCGGCGTAGCCCAGGAGGATCTCCGCGGCGCTGTTGAGCCAGAGGATCTTTCCCCGGTGGTCGAAGACGATGACGGGGGAGCTGTCGCTCTCCAGGATGAACTGGAAATCAATCGATTCGGTATTCATGGAGTTTTTTCCTCAAGGTATTTCGGTTGATTCCCAGGATTTTCGACAGTTTGAGCTGGGAGCCGTAGCGCTTCAGTCCCGCTTTGAGCATGGGGCGCTCCAGGATCCCCAGGTTTTCCCGGTAGGCGTTGGTTCCTTCCAGCGTCCGCTCGAAGAGGTGATAGAGGGCCGTTTCGATCTCGCCGGCGCCGAGGCTCTGGAGGAGGACTTCCCGATAGACGGAGGCCCGAAGGGTCCGGAGGTTTCCGCCGATCTCCAGGCGCTCCGGGCCCAGATCCACTTCGCTTTCGTACCCGAAGATCCGTCGGGCCTCCTCGAGAAAACGTTCGGTATAGGCGGGAATCTCTTCGGGACGCTCCGTGAGAGGAGGCATCCGATAGATAAACGCGAATTGTTCGTCGGCGACGCGGGGAGGGATCTCCCCGTCGGCGATGGCGACGATCCGCTTGTTCTGAAAGTCGAGACGTTCGGGGTCCGCCACCATCTCGAAACGGGTGATGATGAGTTCGTTTTCCATGGAGAGGGCGCGTTCGAGAGCCTCGGCGTCCTCCGCGTCCACCTCCGGCACTCCGGGGAAGAGTGCCCGGACCAGGGTCCGTTTTCCCGTCGAGGGCGGGCCGACCAGGAGGCTGGAGACGTAGAGGGACCGGGTCAGCTGCAATCCCTTCACGATCTGTTTGACGGCATCGCTTTCCGAGATCAGTCGTTCCATCGCCTTCCCCTCTTTATCCGCCGTTACGGCATGATGTTGTCTAATAATTATACAGGATTCCAAAGGAAAATTGCTTTGGAAAGCGGTGGAAGAACAGCCGCTGCTGTGCAATCCCTGTCCAACACGTGGGAAAGCCTTCGAAATCCCATCCACCGGGAGCCCGACCGTTTCGTTCCGGCGGCCCTGCGAAGAGCGTGGAAGCGATTTCATAGGCTTTTTAGCCCCTTTGGAGTAAAATGGGGCCGATTTTTACGCCAAGACCAAAGGAATTTCATGTCCGCCAACGCGCCCCTGGAAAACATCGACGAACTGCTGGCCGCCCACAAGCTGAGCCGGGCCGACTACGAGCACATCAAGGAGATCCTGGGCCGGGAGCCCAACCTGGTGGAACTGGGGATCTTCAGCGCCATGTGGAGCGAGCACTGCTCCTACAAATCCTCCAAGAAGTACCTCAACGGTTTCCCCACCGAAGCCCCCTGGGTGATCCAGGGGCCGGGAGAGAACGCCGGGGTCATCGACATCGGCGGCGGAATGGCCGCGGTCTTCAAGATGGAGAGCCACAACCACCCCAGCTACATCGAGCCCTTCCAGGGGGCCGCCACCGGCGTGGGGGGCATCCTGCGGGACATCTTCACCATGGGGGCCCGCCCCGTGGCCAACCTCAACGCCCTGCGCTTCGGGGACATCGACGGCGACGGCGAGACGGCGAAGTACCAGCGCCACCTGGTCCGGGGGGTCGTCGAGGGGATCGGCAGCTACGGCAACTGCATGGGGGTCCCCACCATCGGGGGCGAGATGAGCTTCGAGAGCTGCTACAACGGCAACATCCTGGTCAACGCCTTCAGCCTGGGGCTGGCCAAGGCCGACGAGATCTTCTACGGCAAAGCCGAAGGGGTCGGCAACCCGGTCATCTACGTCGGCTCCAAGACCGGCCGCGACGGCCTGGGGGGCGCGGTGATGAGCTCCGACAGCTTCACCGAAGAGTCCAAGAAGCTCCGCCCCACGGTCCAGGTGGGCGACCCTTTCACCGAGAAGCTGCTGCTGGAGGCGTGCCTGGAGCTTTTCAAGACCGACTACGTCGTCGGGATCCAGGACATGGGGGCGGCGGGACTGACTTCCAGCTCCTTCGAGATGGCCGGACGCAGCGGCAGCGGGATGGTGATGCACCTCGACAAGGTCCCCGCCCGGGAAGAGGGGATGACCCCCTACGAGTTCATGCTCAGCGAATCCCAGGAGCGGATGCTCATCTGCGCCCGCAAAGGGACCGAGGAGAAGATCATCGAGATTTTCGAGAAGTGGGACCTCGACTGCGCCGTCATCGGCGAAGTGACCGACACGGGGCGGATGGAGCTCTACTGGCACGGGGAGAAGGTGGCCGACATCCCCGTCGACCCCGTCAGCGAAGAGGCCCCCGTCCTCGACCGGCCCACGAAGCGCCCCGCCTATCTCGACGAGATCGCCGGGGTGGGGATCGACGACTTCGAGCGGGTGGAGAACCAGGCGGCCTTCGAGAGGCTCCTGGCCTGCGACGAGGTGGTGGACAAGGCCTGGGTCTACGAGCAGTACGACTCCATGGTCCAGACCAATACCGAGAAGCATCCCGGCAGCCTCGACGCCAGCGTCATCCGGGTCAAGGAGACGGGCGTCGCCCTGGCCATGAGCAGCGACTGCAACCCCCGCTACTGCTACATCGACCCCTTCAAGGGAGCGGCCCTGGCGGTGCTGGAGAGCGGGCGCAACGTCGCCATGAGCGGCGCCAAGCCCCTGGCGATCACCGACTGCCTCAACTACGGCAACCCCGAAAACCCCGAGGTGATGTGGCAGTTCGCCCAGGGCTGCGAGGGGATCAAGCAGGCCTGCTCCGAGATGGAGACTCCCGTCGTCAGCGGCAACGTCTCCCTCTACAACGAAACCAACGGCGTGAGCGTCTATCCCACCCCCGCCATCGCCATGGTGGGGGTCAACGAGGATCAGAACCGGGTCCTGCGCAGCGAATTCCAGAACGAGGGGGACACCCTGGTCCTGGTGGGCGAGACCCGGGGCGAATTCGGAGGCTCCCTCTACCTGAAGGAGTGCTGCGGCGCCATCGCCGGCAGCCTGGCCGACATCGACTACGCCGCCGAAGCCCGCCTCTGGCAGCTGGTGATCGAGGCCAACAAAGCGGGCCTCCTCCGGGCCGCCAAGGATGTCAACGTCGGCGGCCTGGCCATCGCCCTGGCCAAAATGGCCGCCCGCAGCGGCCTGGGAGCAGAGGTCTCCGTCGATCTTCTTGACCACCGCTGGATTTTCGATGAAACCCCGCACCGTGCGATTCTGGAAGTCGCTCCGGAGGATCTTCAGAACCTGGGCCGTTTGGCTCTGGATCTGGGGCTCCGCCTCCAACCCATCGGTACCGTCGGAGGATCGAAACTGACCATCAACGATGTCCGAATCCGTCTGTCACGACTCCAGGATCTCTACTTCAACAACTTCAAGCGGGTGATCGAGCAGGATCTATGAAACACATGGACCTGCCCCGGTCCATCCCAATTATCCGAATATCCGAAAAAGTGATTCCGGAAATGAACACATCAGGAAATTAAAGGAAAAAGGGATATCGGACAGATTTGACAAAAAGAGGGATGTTCCCTATCGGAGATCGATTCCGATCACTCCGTAAGAGACTCTAGCTCCCCTTTGATCTTCTCCAGCTTCTGTTCCGCCTCCGCCAGGGCTTTGCGGTTCTCTTCGACCACGTGGGAGGGGGCGTTGGCGACGAATTTTTCGTTGTTGAGCATGCCGCTCAGTTTCATGATCTCCTTCTCCAGCTTCGCTTTCTGCTTCTCCAGCTTGGCGAGGATGGGACCCATATCGATTTCGGCGGTGGAGATGTAGCTCTCCAGGTGGTCGCTCACGTCGGTGACGGCTGGCTCGGGCTTGGAAGAGACGAACTCCACCCGGTCGACCTTGGCCAGCTTCTCGATGAAGGGACGCATCAGCTCCGTATCGAGATCGGCGTTGAACTTGACGTAGGCCTTCTCCAGGCGCTGGTTGGCCTTCTCCACAAGGGTCTTGCAGTGGCGGATGCTGACGATCGCTTCGATGGCCAGGGCGAAGTCGGCCATGATCTTCTCGTCGGGCTCTCCCGGCTCGGGATAGCGGGTGACCATGATGGAGCCGCTCTCCTCCAGGCTGGTGCCGCCCAGGCGCTGGTAGAGGTACTCGGTGAGGTAGGGCATGAAGGGGTGCAGGAGCTTCATGGAGGCGCGGTAGATGGCCCCCAGCTCCGGCACGCTCTCCCGGTCGGCCTTGCTCAGCTCGATCCCCCAGTCGCAGAATTCGCCCCAGAGGAAGCGGTAGAGGGTCGTC
>CAZGGT010000216.1:0-8989 GCA_964525335.1 uncultured Nitratifractor sp.
TAGGCGATGGAGGTCAGCCCCACGGTACTGTTGACCGTCACCGTCGCCCGGGTATGCCGGAAGATCAGGGGAAGCGGCAGGTCGTGGGCGATCATCACCCGTTTTCCCACACCCAGAAGTGCCGCCTGTTCCCGAATGAACCGTTGGTAGTTTTTTCTTCCCCGATCCACCGGGTGGTGTTTGAAGAGCAGTTTCGTCCCCTCGGGAGCATGACGGGCGAAGGATTCGAGGACGGTGATGATGAATTTTTCGATGGAGCGGAACTCCGAATGCTGAAGAATCTGAAAGTCGTTGTGGGTCTGGAGGGGGACGAAGTAGAAACGACCGCTGGATGCCTCGGTTAACTCGGGAATCAGGCGACGATCGATCCGGGGGTAGTAGAGTTTGCGCACCGCTCCACGGATTCCGTGAAACGCTTCCCGGATCGCGGAAAAGTCCCGATGGTGGCGGTAGTGGGGATAGCGGAACTGAAAGAGATTGGAGAGGGCGTAATAGAGGGAGGCGCTGTAGACCATCTTGGTCTTGCTGCTCCGGGCATGTCGGGGCTCGGGCACGTCGATCTCCGGAAGAGCCCGATAAAACTCGGGATCGCGGCTCAGGTGGCTGTAGTCGTTGACCCCCCAGCGTTCCAGCGTAATGTAATGGGGGCGGACATACCCCTCTTCGAAGACAAAGACCTCAACCCCCTCTTTCATGGCGATCCGGATCGCGATGGACTGGTAATGGCGACAGTCGCCGAAGAGAAAGATCCTGTCGATCGCATGCTCCCGGAGGAAGCGGCCGATGAAACGCTTCCACTCTTTTCCCGGCCGTCCCCGATAGGGGGTGTAGTTGTCTCCGTGGGAGAAAAACCGGTCGCCCGCGTTGAATCCGATCCGGAAGGTCCGGGCCCCCCGGGATCGGAACAGGGTATCGAGCCGCTTGAAAAAGTCTCCCATCGGCCCCTGGAGAAAAAGAATGTTCTGTCCTTCGACCGGCCCGATCCTGTTCACCGCGCTTCCCCACTCCCATAAATTTGCCCCACGTACCGCTCCTGCACTCATTTCATACTATATCCGCTGCGGTATCGTTCGGGGGTTTTCGAAACGAATTGTAGCGAAAACCCTTATCTCCGTATTACCTCTTCAGAGTATTCATCAGCCCTTGTGCCCTGCGCATGAGGGCATTGCGGGCATCGACCCTCCAGCGGTAGAAGCGCTCGTCGTTGTAGCGCCGTCTGAGTCGCTCCAGCCCCTCCAGGGTCCGTTCGATTCCGCAGCGTTCCCCGCTTTCGGGATCGAGATAGCGGGGATAGAGCAGATAGGTCGCCGCCACCAGCTCCGCCAGGGAACGCCTCCGCGTCCGACGCGCACATTGTCGTGCGTCCCGGGTCAGGCCCCAGCCGGCGTAGAACGGCATCCCGTAGGTGTGGACCTCTTTCCCCCGCAGGAGTGCCTCGAAACCCACCAGGGAGGTCATGGTGTGGATCGTATCGGCCCGGGCCAGAACCGAATCGAGGCTCGCCTCGGTGACGATGGCGTCGCAGTAGCGTCGCGCCTCCCGCTCCGGCACCCTGCCCCGCCGGTTGCCCGCCAGGACATCGGGATGGGGCTTGTAGACGAGGTAGGCCCTGGGCGCCCGTTCCCGGGCCGCCCGCAGCAGTTCGAGATTGCTCATGCCGTCGGCACCGTAGCGAATGGAAGCGTCATCCTCCACCTGGCCGGGCACCAGGGCGATCTCCTGTCCGGGGCGTCTGCCCGGCAGGGGGATCTCCCGGTCCCGATAGACATTGTATTTGGAGAGCTTGTGGGTGACGATGTACTCCCGCAGGCGCTCCGCCCGCTCCAGCAGGCTCCGCTCGAACTCGGCGGTTTCGAGAAGGTGTTCCAGGTCGCTCGGCTGCGTCGGATCGAAATAGATCCCCCGTCCATCGACCACCAGGGAGTAGGGTCGGGTGAGATCGGAGCCCAGTCCGAGGGATCGGACAAAGCCGTCTTCGACCCGATAGAGAGGAATCTCCCGCTCTTTCGCGAAGCGTTCCAGCGCAGGATACTCGGTTCGGCCCCAGAGGTAGATCGCACTCTCTCCCTCTCCCAGACCCCGCTTCCGGGCCTGTTCCAGCAGCTCCTCCCCCGCCGGATCGCCTCCGAGAAAATCGAAGCGGTCGCAATCGAAAAAGGGACGGATATCCCCCCAGAAACGTTTCCAAAGCCGGAAACCGAAAAAATACCCCCGCATCACATCCCCTCCCTTCGTCGCCGGATCGCTTCGATCACCTCCCGCAGCGACGCCTCCCGTGCACCAAGGGGATCGTAGTAGAAGGGATAGAGGAGATAGGCCGCGGCAAACAGCTCCCTCGCCGTCCGCTTCCGTCCCCGCCGGGGCGAAGCGCATCGGTCCCGGGTGACGCCCCACCCCGCATACCAGGGAAGGCCGCCGCAGTGGACCTCCTTGCCCAGGATCAACGCCTCCATCCCCATCCCCGAAGTCTGGGTATAGACCCGGTCGACCCGCTCCAGAAGGGAATAGGGGTTGCGATCCTCCCGAATCACCGTACACCATCGCGGAATCGCCTCGGGATCGATGTCGGAACCTTTGAGCCCGGCGAGAGCGTCGGGATGGATCTTGAGATAGATGCGGGCTCCCGGATGTTCTTCCCTCGCCCGGCGGATCAACGCAGGTGTCGGCTCCTTCGCCAACCCGTACTCCAGGGAGGCGTCTCCCGCCGTCTGGGCCACGATCAAAATCCGTTCACCGCCCCCGGTGCCGAAGATTCTCCGGGCCTCATGCTCTCCCAGAAACGGAGCGTGGTTGTATTTGGCGATCCGGTGGCGACGGATCAGCTCCATCGCTTCCTCGGCCTCCTCCAGGAGAGCGGGATCGGCATCGAAATCGTATCCGGCCAGGAGGGATTCGAGGCGCGAAGGCCGGGTAGCGTCGTAGTAGATTCCCCGGTCGTCCGCGATGAGCGAATAGATCTGCGGATCGTCTCCCAGCCCCAGAGAGCGGATCCAGCCATCTTCCAGGGCAAGAAAGCTCCAGCCCATCCATTGTGCCATCCGCTCAGCCTTTCGGGAGAGAGGACGGCGACCCCAACCCATCCAGGCATTGCCGGGAAAACGCCCGTCGATCTGCCGCCGAAAGGGTGCGGCCCGGCGGAGCAGCGTGCGGGAAAGCGCCATTTTGAGATTCATCGGGTTCCCTTTCCCAGTAGCGTCGCTACCGTCATGCGAAGCCACCAGCGAAGCCGTTCCTCCGGCGTTCCCTCCAGGATTCCCGCCGCCACCAGCCCCGGATAGTGGGCGATCCACCCTCGTTCCGCCCGCAGATAGGCCAGGTAGCGGAGCCAAACCTCCCGATCCTCCCCGGAGAGCCTCCCCAGAAGCGTCCGCAGGGGACGATAGCGCCCCTCATCCCGTCGGGGAAGCCAGCGGTGCCGCCAGGGATAACGCATCTCTCCGGCCAACCAGCGGGATTTGGCACTGAGGTTGCTTCGATGGATCCGGTAGTCCACCAGAGCTTCTTCCAGGGTCACACGGATTCCGAAGAGTTCCGCGATGACTCCCAGCCAGTAGTCGTGATACTTCAGACCCGGAGGAAAGGGAAGTGCCCGTTCCAGGAGTTCCCGGTCCATCAGAATCGTATTGCCCATCACTCCCCCCTGCCCCAGGAGCCGCCCTACGGCACGATTCCGGGGAAAGCGGTAGGCACGGCGGGCAAAATAGGACGGTGCGATTTCGTTCCCCGCTTCGTCGATCAGGCGAAGATCCGAATGGACGAGGATCCCCCGCCGACCCTCCGCCCGGGCTCTCCGCATCGCGGCCATCTGTCGTTCGAGCTTCCGGGAATGCCAGAGATCGTCCTGATCGCAGAGAGCCAGATAGGCTCCGGAGGCCTCCCGGAGCCCCCGCTCGAAATTGCCGCTCAGCCCCAGGGCCGGACGATTGCGGATCAGCCGGATC
Source organism: uncultured Nitratifractor sp. (assembly GCA_964525335.1). Classification (GTDB taxonomy): domain Bacteria; phylum Campylobacterota; class Campylobacteria; order Campylobacterales; family Sulfurovaceae; genus Nitratifractor. The sequence continues at coordinate 3,942 of CAZGGT010000216.1, forward strand.
CGGGCATCCCGACGGGCATATGCTTCGAGGATCTCCGCACTTCCGTCCTCGGAGTCGTCGTCACAAAGGATCAGTTCGGAAAAGGGAAGGGTCTGTCGCAGCAGAGAATCGAGCTGTTCTCTCAGAAAGCGGCTGCCGTTATGAACGGCCAGGACGATACTGATTGCAGGTCTGTCAGCCAAAAGTCACCTCTTCCTTCCCTTCTTTCCGGAAAGAAATCTTAGCGTAACTCCGGAGAAGCCGGGGAAAAACGGACGGGCCTCAGCGATATTTTTCCAGGTACCACTCCACCGTCTTGACGATGCCGGTGTCGAAATTTTCGTCGGCCCGCCATCCCAGTTCGTTTTCGATCTTCGACGCGTCGATGGCGTAGCGACGGTCGTGACCCGCCCGATCCTCCACGAAGGTAATCAAATCCCTGTAAGAGCCTTCGGCACGGGGAACCCTCTCGTCGAGAAGCGAACAGATCCGATCGACGATCTGAAGGTTGGTCCGCTCGTTGCGTCCTCCGATGTTGTAGGTCTCCCCGCTCTCTCCCCGATGGAAGGCCAGGTCGATCCCTTTGCAGTGGTCCAGTACATAGAGCCAGTCCCGGATGTTTTGGCCGTCCCCGTAGATGGGAATGGGCTTGCCCGCCAGGGCATTGCGGATGATGGTGGGGATCAGCTTCTCGTCGTGCTGTTTGGGGCCGTAGTTGTTGGAGCAGTTGGTGATGACGGTGTTGAGCCCGTAGGTCTCCCGGTAGCTGCGCACGATCATGTCGCTGCTCGCCTTGGAGGCGCTGTAGGGAGAGTTGGGCGCGTAGGGCGTCTCTTCGGTGAAGAGATCCTCGGGATCGTCGCTGAGGGTTCCGTAGACCTCATCGGTGGAGATATGGTGGAAACGGGGAAGTTGGGATGTGGGGGATTGGGGATCGGGGATGGTCGTGGAGTTTGCTCCTCCCGCCTCCCCACTCACTATCCCCTTCATCCCATCCCCTACATCCTCTCCCCTATTTCCCGCATTCAAGTAGCGTTCACGATACTTGAACGGCGCTTCCATCCAGTATTTGTAGGCGACATCGAGGAGGGTGAAGGTGCCGTGGACGTTGGTCTCTACGAAGATGCCGGGGTTGCGGATCGAGTTGTCCACGTGGCTCTCGGCGGCGAAGTGGATCACTCCCCGGATGTCGTACTTTTCGAAGAGGTATTCCAGAAGCTCCCGGTTACGGATGTCTCCCCGGACAAATTCGTGCCGGGGATGATCCATCACCTCCCGGAGATTCTCCAGATTTCCGGCGTAGGTGAGCAGATCGAGATTGATCAGCCGGTACCGGGGATACTTCTCGAGGAAATAGGGCACGAAGTTGCTCCCGATGAAACCGGCACAGCCGGTGACGAGTATCGTGGTGAATTTTAAGTTTTGAGTTTTGAGTTTTGAGTTCGATTCCATTCGGTTTATCCTTTTTGCGTTCGTTCCGCTTGAAGATTTTGTTGCGAAGTTTTGACGATGGAGCTGAGTATTCTAACAATTTCATCGATGTCCCGACGGAGGGAAGCGACATGATTCGCTTCTCCATCCAAAAATCCGGTTTCGATCAGGAGTGAAATCCAGTATTCGGTTTCCCTCGCCTCTTTACTCGCAATGCTCATTTTGGCGATGAACTCTTTTTTTTACTTTGGGCCGCAACCGCTTCATGAACATTGGCTCCGATCGAAGTCCCGCAGCGCAGCAGCTGTTTCGAAAGTGTATATTCCCTGTGTCGTTCACCCAGAAAACGATAGAGTCTGACGATCCGTTTTGCAAAGGCGAAACTCTTGTCATAGATCGTATTGCCCTGCTCCCTCATTCAACACTCATCCCTCACAACTCTTCACTCGCCGCAAGCACTCCCAAGCACTCCCCCAGGCTTTCACGCCAGTGGGGGATCTCCAGGTTGAAAGCGTTTTTGATCTTGGCTTTGTTGAGGAGAGAGTAGTGAGGACGGACGGCGGGGGTGGGGTACTCCCGGGTTTCGATGGGGCGGACGCGGCAGGGGACGTCGGCCATCTCGAAGATCGCCAGGGCGAAGTCGTACCAGGAGCAGACTCCCTCGTCGGAGTAGTGGTAGATCTCCGGCGTCGTGTTGTCGAGGCGGGGGAGGATCTCCAGGATCGCCCGGGCCAGATCCCGGGCGTAGGTGGGGGTCCCCACCTGGTCGAAGATCACCCCAAGCTCTTCCCGCTCCCGGCCCAGGCGGAGCATCGTCTTGACGAAATTGGCCCCGAAGCTGCTGTAGACCCAAGAGGTGCGCAGGATCACGCTCCGTTCGGGCGCCAGTTCCTGGAGCGCCTGCTCCCCCGCCAGCTTGGTCCGACCGTAGACTCCCTGGGGAGCCGTGGGGTCCTCCTCCACATAGGGGCGGTAGTTCTTCCCGTCGAAGACGTAGTCGGTAGAGATATGGACCAGGGAGATTCCCCGCTCCTTCGCCAGCTCCGCCAGGATCCGCACCGCCTGATGATTGATCCGGTCGGCATTCTCTTCGTCGCTCTCGGCCCGGTCCACCGCCGTATAGGCGGCGCAGTTGAGGAGATGGGTGATTGCCCGCTCCCGGCAAAACGCCCGCACCGCTTCCGCATCCGTGATGTCCAGCTCCGCTTTGTCGGTAAAGTACCAGCGGGTACCAGAAAAAGGAGACTCTCCCGCTTCCGCCAACATACGGATCTCACTCCCCAGCTGTCCGTCGGCTCCGGTGACGAGGATCTCAGCCATAGTAGTTCACCCCGTATTCAAAGAGCTCCGCCTCCGAGAGCTTCGGCTGGCGGGTATCCTTCTCGGAGAGGAGAAGCTCCTCCCGGGACAGGGGCCAGTCGATGCCGATCTCCGGATCGTCGAAGGCGATCCCCCGGTCGCACTCGGGGGCGTAGTAGCTGTCGACCTTGTAGGCGAAGACCGTGTCGTCCTCCAGGACCACGAAGGCGTGGGCGAAACCCCGGGGAACAAAGAGCTGACGCTTGTTCTCTCCGCTGAGCTCCACTGCCACATGGTTGCCGAAGGTGGGGCTTCCCCGGCGGATATCCACCGCCACATCCAGGACCCGTCCCCGGATCACCCGGACCAGTTTGGTCTGAGCATGGGGTGGAAGCTGATAGTGCAGCCCCCGCAGGACCCCCTTTTTGCTCCTGCTTTCGTTGTCCTGGCAGAAGGCGACGGGAAAGCCGAGGAAGGCTTCCAATTTGTCTTTGCGATAACTCTCCATGAAATAGCCCCGCTCGTCTCCGAAGACCCTGGGCTCGATGATCACCACGTCGGGGATCTCCGTTCGTATAAATTCCATCACTCTACTCCTTCACTCGTTTCTCTTCGGGACCCCACCATGTCTCCATCATCCGTCCCTCATCCGCCCGCCGAAGGAGGTACTGTCCGTACTGATTCTTTTTGAGGGGTTCCGCCAGTTTTCGAAGCTGTGCCGCATCGATGTACCCCTTTTCGAAGGCGATCTCTTCGATGCAGGCAACTTTGAGGCCCTGGCGATGCTCGATGGTTTCAATGAAGTTGGAGGCTTCCAGGAGGCTTTCGTGGGTTCCCGTATCGAGCCAGGCGTAGCCCCGTCCCATCAGTTTGACCCGGAGGCGGTGCTCCTCGAGGTAGAGCTGGTTGAGGGTGGTGATCTCCAGCTCTCCCCGGGCGGAGGGACGGACCTGTTTGGCTTTCTCCACCACGTCGCCGGGATAGAAGTAGAGGCCGACGACGGCGTAGTTGCTCTTGGGGTGTTCCGGTTTCTCCACGATGGAGATCACTTCGCCGTCACGGAATTCCACGACCCCGTAGCGCTTGGGATCCCGGACGTAGTAGCCGAAGACCGTCGCCATGTTCCGTTCCCGGATATTGGCCTGGGCCCGCTCCAAGAGCCGGATCATGTCGTGTCCGTAGAAAATGTTGTCTCCCAGGATCAGACAGGCAGGCTCCCCAGCCAAAAACTCCTCCCCCAGCAGAAAGGCCTGGGCCAGTCCCTCGGGGCGGGGCTGGACGACGTAGCTGAAGCGCATCCCGATCTCTTCTCCACTTCCCAGCAGCCGTTCGAAGCGGGGAAGATCCTCGGGAGTCGAAATGATCAGCACCTCCCGAATCCCCGCCAGCATCAGGACCGAAAGGGGGTAGTAGATCATCGGTTTGTCGTAGATGGGCGCCAGCTGTTTACTGATGCCTTTGGTGATGGGGTAGAGACGTGTTCCGCTTCCCCCCGCCAGAATGATCCCTTTCATTTTTCATTTCCTTTCACAAGCTGTATCATCTATCATTCATTATAGCACTTCGGTCCCGACACACCCGGCTCAGGCGACGACGAACCAGGGGTTGAGAAGGTTCTCCTTGTTGTAGGGAAGCTTCAGCCCTTCGAGCACCTCCCGCTCTCCGCCCAGATAGTCGATCCCCTCTTCGTAACGGTAGCTCATCTTTCCCGCTTCCCGGACCACGGCATCGGCGGCGGCGGTATCCCACTCCATCGTCGGCGCCAGGCGGGGATAGATGTCGGCGCTCCCCTCGGCCACCATCACCAGCTTGAGGGAAGAGCCTTTGGAGATCCGTGTGATCTGTTCCGTATTCCGTGCAATGTCATCTATGAAGGCCTGTGTCTCTTCCGACAGATGCGACTTACTCGCCACCACAACCAGCTTTTGTTCGGGATGAGCATTGCTTTTGAGAGGCAGCCGCTCGGTACGGAGCACGGAGCCCGTAGTACTCAGTGCGGATTTAAAAGCCCCTTCTCCCCTCTTGGCCATATAGAGATCTTCCAGAGCCGGGGCATAGACGACGCCGAGGACCGGCTCCCCCTTTTCGACCAGGGCGATGTTGACGGTAAACTCCCCGTTTTTTTTGATGAACTCCTTGGTCCCGTCGATGGGATCGACGCACCAGTAGGCCTCCCACTCTTTCCGCACTTCGTAGGGGACCGTCTTGTTCTCCTCCGAGAGCATCGGGATCCCGGGATAGAGCGCTTCGAGACGCTCGCAGATGATTTCGTTGGCCCGGGTGTCCGCTTCGGTCAGGGGGGATTCGTCCTCCTTGTACTCCACGTCGAAATCCCGTCC
>CAZGGT010000217.1:0-6704 GCA_964525335.1 uncultured Nitratifractor sp.
CCATCTCGGCCGGCGCTTCCCCGCCCAGATCGTCGAGATCGACCCCGACGACCCGGCCAGGGGAGCCAAAGCGATCCTGGAGTGCGAGATGGAGGGGATCGTCGTCACCCTCAAAGCCCACGACGCCCTCCTCTTCGACCGCATCGAGGTGGAACTCGAAGAGGCCAACATCGCCCAGGCGGTGATCCTGGCGAGCCAGACGGGAAAACTGGAGAAAGAGGAGATGGAATTGTGATTGGTTATTGGTGTATTAGTGTATTGGTGTATTGGGGGTGGCAAGTCGCAAGTCGCAAGTCGCAAGTCAAAAAGGGTGGCGTTGCTCAGCAACGCCTACCAAAACTTTTCACTTTTCACTCTTCACTCTTCACTTTAAAAAATCTACCCACTACCCACTACCCACTACTCACTCATGTTATTCGACCGGAGGTCGGATAGCATGTATCAAAGAGAATTCGAACAGCGCCTTCAAAACGGGCTTCCCCATGCCGTCCTTCTCTACGGGGACAACGCCTACCTCATCGACCACTATCTGGATCTCTACAAAAAACGTCTCGACGCGGCGGAGTCGATGCTGACGATGTACCACGACGAATACGACTTCGAACGGGCCAAAGCCTACCTCTCCCAGAGCTCCCTCTTCGGGGGGACCAACCTGCTGCTGCTGCGTCGGGAGAAGAAGCTGCCGAAAAAGGAACTCGACACACTCGTGGAGCTCAGTGCCCGCAACAGCGACAACTACTTTCTCCTCGCCTTTACCGGGGAAGGACGGGACGCAAAGACGATGCAGAGCAGTTTCACGGAGAAAAAGGGGGGAGTGTGGGTACGTTTCTTCGAACCCAACCCCCGGGAGGGAGTCACGATCCTCCGGGAGAAGGCCCGGGAACTCGGCATCGAAATCGACGATTACGCCCTCGGCCATCTCCTGACCCTGCTCAACGGCAACCTGGCCCTGGCGGCCAAAGAGTTGGAGAAACTGGCCATCCCCGGCACCCCCGTCGGTTCCAAGGAGATCGACCGCCTCGTCTACTCCGCCGCCCCCATGGCCGTCGAGCACCTTCTGATCGATCTTTTCGCCAAAAAACCGGTTACGGAAACCATCGGAAAGCTCCTGGAACTGGGGGAGGACGAATTCAGCATTCTCCGCGCTACGCAGTTCTTCGTCCAGCAGATCTTTCTCTTCCACGCCTACATCCGCATTCACGGCGTCGCCGATTCCAAGGCGATCCTGGGCTACAAACTCCCCCGCCAGGTGGAACAACAGAAAGCCGCCCTCGCCACCCGCATCTCCTCCGCCGCCTGGCTACGGATCTACGAACACCTGCTCCGCTCGGAGGTCCTTCTGAAAAAAAGCAAGGCGGAAAGCCGCGAAGCCCTCCTCTACGGAATCCTGATCCGGATGCAGAGCCTGCTGTGAGAAGCGGAGAGCGGAAAGCTGAAAGCTTGGAGCGGAGAGCTAAGGGCTGAGAGCCGATATCGTTCAATAAATATTATCTGCCCAGGACTAACGACTAACGACTAACGACTAACGACTATCGACTATCGACTAACGACTATCGACTTGAGACATCCCCCTACATATAAGGCTTGAGCACTTCGGGAATCTCGATGCTCCCGTCGGGGCGCTGGTAGTTCTCCATGATCGCCACGATGGTGCGTCCCACGGCGAGGGCGGAGCCGTTGAGGGTGTGGACGAGACGGTTTTTCTTCCCCTCTTTGAACCGGATCTTTGCCCGGCGGGCCTGGAAATCCCGGGTATTGGAGACGGAGCTGATCTCCCGGTATTTTCCCTGACCCGGCAGCCAGACCTCCAGGTCCACGGTCCGGGCGGCGGAGAAGCCCAGATCGCCGGTGCAGAGCTCCACCAGGCGGTGGGGAAGCCCCAGCTCCGTGAGGATCTCCGACGCGTTCTCCACCATCAGGTCGAAGACTTCGTCGCTGCGGTCGGGATGGGCGATGGCCACCATTTCCACCTTGGCGAACTGGTGCTGGCGGATCATCCCCCGGGTATCCCGCCCCGCGCTGCCCGCCTCTCTCCGGAAACAGGGAGAGTAGGCTGTCATGAGCAGCGGCAGCTCTTCGGAGGGGAGGATTTCGTCGTTGAAGAGGTTGGTCAGGGGAACCTCCGCCGTGGGAATGAGGTAGAGATCCTCTTCGCAGACTTTGAAAAGATCCTCCTCGAATTTCGGAAGCTGCCCGGTCCCTTCCAGCATCCGGGAGTTGACCATGTAGGGGACCGAATATTCCACGAAGCCTTTGGAGAGGTTCTTCTCCAGAAAATAGTTGATAAGCGCCCGCTGGAGTCTCGCTCCTTCGTTGCGCAGCACGGCGAAGCGGCTCTTGGCCAGCTTGACCCCCCGCTCGAAATCGATCCAGCCGTTGAGTTCCGCCAGCTCCCAGTGTTCCCGGGGCTCGAAATCGAAGCTCCGGGGCTCCAGCACCCGGCGGATCTCCACGTTGTCCTCTTCGTCCAATCCTTCGGGCACTTCGGGATCGGGAAGGTTGGGAATCCCCATCGCAAGCTCCCGAAGAGACTCCTCCGCCTCCCGGACCGTCTCCTGGAGGCCGTTGACCTCCTCTTTGAGGAGCCGGACCTTCTCTTCCAGTTCCGAAGGATCCAGCCCTTCCCGCTTGTACCGCCCGTACTCTTTGGAGAGGAGTTTCTGACGGGCACGGGCCTCTTCGAATCGGCGGGTCGCCTCCTTGAGCGCTTCGAAGCGCTCCTTCAGAAGCCGGAGCGATTCCTCGGAGACCCCTTTGCTCTTCAGTCGCCCGGACGCCTCCTCGAAATGATCCCGGAGATATTTCAGATCGATCATCCTCTGCCCCTTTTCCTCGGTGATAGAAATGCCGGGATTATATCATTTTCCCAGCTCGACGCTGCGGCGGTAGGCCGCTTCCATCGCCCGGATGAAGGCATCCCGCACTCCCCCCTCCTCCAGGGCCGCGTATCCCGCCGCCGTGGTCCCGCCGGGGGACATCACCCGATCCTTGAGCAGGGCCGGATGCTCCTCGGCCAGGAGAGCGCCCATCCCCTCCATCAGACCCGCGACATACTCGTAACTCACCTGCCGGGGCAGTCCCAGATTGACGGCGCCGTCGGCCAGGGCTTCGGCCACCAGGGCCATCCACGCCGGGGCGGAGCCCCCGATCCCGGTGGCGATATCGAGCTGCTTCTCGCTCTCCAGCCAGATCGCTTTGCCGATGGAGGAGAAAATCGCCAGGGCTTCCTCCCGGAACACCTCGTCGCCGGTAACGGAGGTGACCGATTTCCGCTTCAGGGCGGCGATGTTGGGCATGGCCCGGATGTAGGCTTTGGCCCGGATTCTCTCCTGCAGTTTCGCCAGGGGAGTTCCGGCGAGAATGGAGAGGAGGGCATCCGCCTCTCCCTCGGTCTCCAAAGCCGACAGGGACTGGGGCTTGATGGCCAGGATCACCACGTAGCCTTCCAGGGAGGGGATCTCCGGAAGCAGTTTCAGACCGGGATAGCGTGCCGCCAGCTCGTTCCGGCGCTCTTCCCACGCCTCCACCACCGTAAGATCGTGGTGGAGAAGTCCGGGGATCATCGCTCCGCCCATATTGCCGGCACCGATCAGAAGAAGGTTCATTATCGTTCCTCGTATTTTGACGTTGGAAGGATTATACAGCGTTTGACTTGAAAACGCAGGCGAAAGGAATGAGTGACGGGGGGAGAGATCGGGGAACGGGCCGTATGAAACGGTACGAAGGAGCGAAATTCCGCTCCCCCGTTCTTATTTTTCGAGTTTTTCGAGAGCTTCGAGGGCGTACTTTTTGCCCAGTTCGAAGGCCTTGAGGTTGGCCTCGTGGACTTTTTTGGGAACCTTGCTCAGCATCGTCTCGATGAGAACATCCTCGGGAATCGCGTTGGTGAAGGTATTGGCGATGGCCAGGGCGACGACGCTCTGGGTAATGACGTTGCCGACCTCTTCCTTGGCGATGGTGATGATGGGGATCTCGACGATCCGCCACTTCTTGCGGTCCTCATCGGTGGGATAGACCAGGTTGGGGTCGATGACGATGGTCCCGCCCTCGGCGACTCCGTCCTTGAAGAGCTGGTAGCTCTTGTCGGCGACGGAGAGCATGAAGTCGATCTGCCCGTCGATGGCGTAGGGATACCAGATCTCTTTGTCGTCGAGTTGGATATCGACCACGGTCGGGCCGCCCCGAACCTGGGAGGTGTAGGTCGCCGTCTTGACGCCGTACCCGCCCATTTTGATCTTCGCCGCGGCGAAGATCTCTCCGGCCAGGAGCACTCCCTGGCCGCCGACACCGGTAAAACGCATGACAATTCTGCTCATCTTCAGGCCCCCTTAGATTTTTTTCTTGAAGTCGTCGGGCGTGATCTTGGGCCGCAGCCCCTGTTGCGCCTTCTTCACCTCTTCGTACATCGCGCAGTACTCCTCCGCCTCGGTGTCCTCCTTGAGGATGCCGGTGGGCAGGTAGTTGAGCTTCTCTTCATCGCTCAGGGCGTCGTACTTCTTCTTGGGCATGGTGATGGAGTCGATCCAGTCCAGGTTCTCCATGGCGTTGGCCATCTTGTTCTTCCGCCCCAGGTTGATGTGGCAGTTGGAGAGCACTTCGACGTAGGAGAAGCCCTTGTGGGCCAGGGCCTTCTGGAGCACCTTCTCCAGCTTGCGGGGTTCGGAGACCTTCTCCCGGGCGACAAAGGAAGCGCCGGCCGCTTCGGCCAGTTTGCATCCGTCGAAGGTGGGATCGATGTTTCCGACCTTCTGGCTGACGGTCCAGAATCCCCGGGGAGTGGTGGGAGAGGTCTGGGAGTTGGTGAGACCGTAGATGAAGTTGTTGATGACGATCAGGGTGATGTCGATGTTCCGGCGGCACCCGTGGATGGTGTGGTTTCCTCCGATGGCCAGGGCGTCCCCGTCCCCGGCGACGCAGACGACGTTCTTGTCGGGGTTGGCCAGTTTGATCCCCGTCGCGTAGGCGACGGTCCGTCCGTGGGTGGTGTGGACGGTGTTCATGTCCAGGTAGGAGCTGAAGCGCCCGGAGCAGCCGATCCCGGAGACGACACAGGTGTCGTCTTTGCTCCAACCCAGTTTGTCGATGGCGCGGATGAAGGATTTGAGAATGACCCCGTCCCCGCAGCCCCAGCACCAGAGGGTGGGCATTTTATTGGTTCGCAGATACTCGTCGTAATTGAATGCCATCTTAGAATACCTCCTTGACTTTGTCGATGATGTCCTGGGGCGAGAAGGGCCGCCCGTTGGTCTTGGTCAGCTTCTGAATGTCTTTGCGGCCCATGGCGCGCTGGATCTCCTCGAGATACTGTCCCTGGTTGAGTTCGACGGAGAGGACCTTGTCGAACTTCTGTCCCAGCTCATAGAGGCGTTCCTCGGGGCTCGGCCAAAGGGTGATGGGGCGGAAGAGTCCCGCCTTGATCCCCTCTTCGCGAAGGCGGACGATCGCCTCTTTGATCGCCAGGGAGGCGGAACCGTAGCCGATGAGAAGGATCTCGGCGTCGTCGAGCATGAACTCTTCGTTGCTCTCGATCTCGTCCCGATGAGCGTCGACCTTGCGGAAGAGGCGGTCGATCAGCTTGCGGCAGGTCTCGATCTCTTCGGTGGGGAAGCCCAGGGCATCGTGGTGCAGACCGGTGAAGTGGTAGCGGTAGCCCTGAAACATGGGGTTGAGGACCGCGGGCTCGTCCTGGGCGACGCCGTAGGGCTGGTACTCCTCCGGCGGACCGTCGAAGGTCTTGCGGGGTTTGATGCCGGCCTTGACCTCCTCCTCGGTGGGAATGACCGCCTTGGCGTGCATGTGGCCCAGGGTCTCGTCCAGGAGGACGATGACGGGCTGCATGAAGCGGTCGGCCAGGTTGAAGGCGCGGACGGTCTCGGTATAGCACTCCGCCAGGTTCCCGGCGCAGACAGTGATCGACTTGTAATCACCGTGGCTGGGGTTTTTGGCCTGGGCAACGTCTCCCTGGCTGACCCGGGTGGGCAGACCGGTGGAGGGACCGCCCCGCATGACGTTGATGACGACGAGGGGAACCTCGGCCATCTGGGCCAGCCCCAGGTTCTCCGCCTTGAGGCTGATCCCGGGGCCGGAGGTGGCGGTCAGGCTCCGCTGACCGGACATGCTCGCCCCGATGGCGGCGCAGATACCCGCGATCTCATCCTCCATCTGGATGGCGGCACCGCCACGCTTGGGCAGCAGGTCGGAGATGGTGTGCATCACCTCGCTGGAGGGGGTGATGGGGTAGCCCCCGAAAAAGGTACAGCCGGCATCGACAGACGCCAGAGCCGCCAGATCGTTTCCAGAGGAAATTACTTCTCGTGTTTTGCTCATAAAACCTCCTTAAAGTTATGCGCCGAGCATCATGTAGTTGTTTTCGGCGATCTTCTTGGCCCGCTCTTTGGCCTGCTCGCTCAGCTTGGCGAATTTGTACTCTTTCTTGTCCGCGACAAAAATCGCGAAGTCGGGACAGGCCAGTTCGCATTCGTTGCAGCCGATGCAGTCTTCGGGTGCGACGACGGTGATCATCGACCCCAGAATGGAGTGCGGATCGTAGCGCATCGCCAGGACACCCGCCGGGCAGACGGAGACGCAGAGGTCGCACGCTTTGCAGCGGTCCTCGTTGGTCCAGACCGGAGTGTTTTCAGGAGCTTTCATCAATGACATACTCTTCCCCTTTTCGATTGTTTTTACAGTGATGCCTCACTATG
>CAZGGT010000218.1:0-11219 GCA_964525335.1 uncultured Nitratifractor sp.
CACCATGGCCAGCAACTACAACACCCGGGGCCGGGCCGCCGAGGTGGCCTGCGAAGGGGGCGCATGCCGCCTGATCCGGGAGCGGGAGAGCTTCGACGAACAGATCCGGCTGGAGACCGGGTACCTGGAGGGATGAGATGAATCTGGACGAATTGCGCAAGGGGATCGACCGCATCGACGATACCCTCCTGGATCTCTACAACGAACGCCTGAAGCTGGTTCATGAAGTCGGCAGGCTCAAAAACCGCACCGGCGCCCCCATCTACCGCCCCGAGCGGGAGCAGGAGATCCTGGAGCGGCTCAAGCGGCGCAACCGTGAGAGCGGCGGGATGCTCACCGACGATGCCATTGACGCCCTTTTCCTGGAGCTTTTCGCCGTGGCCCGCAACTACGAGCTTCCCGAGCGGGTCGCCTTCCTGGGGCCCGAGGCGAGCTTCACCCATCAGGCGGCGGAGAAGAAGTTCGGGGCCATGAGTTCCTACCTTCCGGTCCATAGCATCAAGGGAGTCTTCCGGGAGGTGGCCCGGGGACAGGCGAAATTCGGTGTGGTTCCCATCGAGAACAGTTTCAACGGCATTGTCAGCGACACCATCAGCTGCCTGAGCGACTTCGATCTCAAGATCATCGCCGAGGTACTGGTGGAGATTCATCACGTTTTGGCGACCAAGGCGGAGGATGTCCGACAGATCAAACGGATCTATTCCAAGGACATCGCCTTCGGACAATGCAGCCAGTTCCTGGAGGATGTGGGGCTCGATATGGTGGAGCAGATTCCCGTCGAATCCACCGCCAAGGCGGCCCAACTGGCGGCCGCCGATCCCGAGTCCGCCGCCATCTGTTCCGAGGTGGCTTCGCGGATCTACCACCTTCCGATGCTTTTCCGGAACATCGAGGACGAGGGGAACAACCGCACCCGCTTTTTCATCGTCAGCGATTTCGAGAACGCTCCCAGCGGCAACGACAAGACGACGATCCTGGTACGCCTCCCCAACCGCCCCGGCGCCCTGGTGGACTTCCTCAACGATTTCAAGGAGGAGCAGATCGACCTGACCAAGATCAAATCCCACATCGTGGGCGGAGTCTCGATCTTTTTCATCGAGTTCGACGGGCACAGGGAGGACGCGAAGATTCGGCGGATTTTCGAGAAACACAAAGACTCCATCAAGTTTCTGGGGAGCTATGTCAAAGAGGCGAACGACGTCTGAGCCGCCAAAGGCGGCTCAAATGAAAAATGAAAAGTTAAGAGTGAAAAGTTTCGGGGTCGCCTGTGGCGACGAACTTATTTTGAGAGAAAGGTAGCGGATGAGGTTCAACAAGGTGCTCGACGGGATCCAGACCTACGAGGCGGGAAAGCCTATCGAACTGGTGGTCCGGGAGTTCGGCGTGGCCCCGGAGGAAGTGGTCAAACTCGCCTCCAACGAAAACCCCCTGGGGACCAGTCCGAAGGTGGCGGAGACGATCCGGGCCCACGCCGACAAAGCCCACCTCTACCCCGACGACAGCATGTTCGAGCTCAAGGAGGCGCTGGCGAAGCGCTTCGACGTGCCCGAGGAGACGATCATCATCGGTGCCGGGAGCGACCAGATCCTGGAGTTCGTTTCCCGGGCCAAACTCGACGAATCCTCCAGTGTCCTCATGAGCCGGGTCACCTTCGCCATGTACGCCATTTACGCCAGGCAGCAGGGGGCGCGGATCCTGCGGACGGAGGACTACCGGCATCGGCCCGAGGAGTTCATCCCCCTGATGGAGCGGGAGCGCCCCGACGTGGTCTACCTCTGCACCCCCAACAACCCCACGGGCGACGCCACGAGCCGGGAGGATGTGCTCCGGATCATCGAAGCGGCCGACCCCGAGACCCTGGTGGTGGTCGACGGCGCCTACATGGAGTACGCCGCGGCGAAGGACGAAGCCTACCGCATCGATCCCAAAGAGCTGCTGCGTTACGAAAACGTCCTCTATCTCGGGACCTTCTCCAAGGCCTACGGCCTGGGGGGGATGCGGGTGGGCTACGGCATCGCCCGAACCGAGATCATCCGGGCCCTGATGAAAATGCGTCCCCCCTTCAACATCACGACCCTCTCCCTGGCGGCTGCTATTGCAGCCTGTGGGGACGAGAGCTTCGTGGAGGAGACGCTCCGGATCCATCGGCAGGAACTGACCCGCTACGAGGCCTATGCCCAAAAGCGCGGATTCGACACCATCGAGAGCTATACCAACTTCATCACCTGGCTCTTCCCCGAGAGCCTCGACTCCAGCGAGGTGGCCGACCGGTTGCTGCGTCGGGGCGTGATCGTCCGGGATCTGGCCTCCTACGGGATGAACGCCCTGCGGATCACCGTGGGAACACCCCGGCAGAACGACCGGCTCTTCGCCGTGATGGACGAGGTTCTGGGATGAGACGGGGCAGAATCCTGTTCCACCCCGTCCGGGAGAGGGGAAAAAGGCTTTCCCTGGAGGAGTTGGCGGAAGAGAGCGGAGCGCGGGGAATCGGGGCGGAGACCCTGTACTTCCGCCATCGCTGCGACGATGCGTGGTATGAGGAGTTGATCGAGGCTCAGGGGCTGAGGGGGAAAAAGATCACCCCGGTTCGCCTGCGCCGGCTGATCGTGGAGGCACTGGAGCGGTACCGGGAGGAAAAACGATGAACCTTCGGGAACGAAGCATCCCCGAACTGGAAGAACTGGCCACGAAGATCCGGAAGAAGATTCTGGAGACCGTCAGCCGCAATGGCGGGCACCTGAGTTCGACCCTGGGGGCGGTGGAGCTGATCATCGGGATGCACGCGGTATTCGACGCCTCGAAGGACCCTTTCATCTTCGATGTTTCCCACCAGGCCTATGCCCACAAACTTCTCACCGATCGTTGGGAGCGTTTCGAAACTCTGCGGCAATTCGGGGGGATCAGCGGCTATACCAACCCCGAAGAATCTCCCTACGACTACTACAAAGCGGGACACAGTTCCACCTCCATCTCCCTGGCGGTGGGCGCCGCCAAGGCGATTCGCCTCAAAGGAGAGGATCGGATTCCGGTCGTAATGATCGGCGACGGCAGCATGAGTGCGGGAATGGTCTACGAGGCGCTCAACGAGCTGGGAGATCGTAAATACCCGGTGGTGATCGTTCTCAACGACAACGAGATGAGCATCGCCAAACCCATCGGGGCCATCAGCCGTTATCTCTCCAAAGGAATGGCGGGTCCTCTGTATCAGAAGCTCAAGAAACGGACCGAATCGTTTTTGGAACTTCTTCCGGAGAGTGCGACCTATGTGGCCAAAAAGTTCGAGGAGTCCCTGCGACTCATCACCCCGGGAATGCTTTTCGAGGAGTTGGGGATCGAATACATCGGCCCCATCGACGGCCACGACCTGGAGTCGATCATCGAGACCCTGAAGATCGCCAAGACGATGGGCAAGCCGGTAATCGTCCACGCCCAGACGGTCAAAGGCAAGGGATACGAAATCGCCGAAGGTCCCCAGGAACACTGGCACGGGGTCGGCCCCTTCGACCTGGAAACGGGCGAGCCCCTCAAAAAGGGCGGCCCCAAGAGCGCGACGAAGATCTTCAGCGAAGCGATGCAGGAATTGGCGGCTGCGGACGATCGGATCGTGGGGGTGACCGCCGCCATGCCCAGCGGTACGGGGCTTTCCCCGCTGCTGGAGAAGTACCCCGAGCGGTTCTGGGACGTGGCGATCGCCGAGCAACACGCCGTGACCAGCATGGGGCCCCTGGCCAAGGAGGGCTTCAAGCCGGTGGTGGCGATCTACTCCACCTTCCTCCAGCGGGGCTACGACCAGGTGATCCACGACATCGCCCTGATGGACCTGGGAGTGACCTTCGCCATCGACCGGGCGGGAATCGTGGGAGAGGACGGGGAGACCCACCAGGGGGCCTTCGATATCTCCTACCTGCGTCCCATCCCCAACCTGACCCTCCTGGCCCCCTACAACGAAACGAGCTTGCGGAAGGCCCTCCGTTTCGCCGTCGATTTCGGACGCCCCGTGGCCCTGCGCTATCCCCGGGGCCCCTTCCTGGCCTCGGACGGGGCGGTTCCCGACTACGACTGGGGCCGGGCCCATCTGCTGCGGGAGGGAGAGGAGCTCCTCTTCGTCGGATACGGCAACGGCGTGGGGCGGGCCCTGAGGACGGCGGAGTATCTGGAGGATCTGTGCCCAGGGATCCTCGACCTGCGTTTCGTCAAACCCCTCGACGAGGCGCTGCTGCGGGAGCTGGCGAAGCGCTATTCCCGCTGGTATGTCTTCAGCGACGGCGCCCGGCTGGGCGGGGTCGCTTCGGCCATCGAAGAGTTTTTCGTCCAGGAGGGGATCGACGGGGTCCGGATCACGAGCTTCGAGTACGACGACGCCTTCATCCCCCACGGCAAGACCGTCGATGTGGAGCGGCATCTGGGGCTGCTGCCGGAGCAACTGGCGGAAAGAGTGAAGAACGAAAAGTGAAAAGTTTTGGTGGGCTCTCCACTGGAGAACCTCTTTTTTGAAAGAGTTGGGAGGAAGACCGTTGGACGGTTTTTCTTCGAGTTCTTGGACGAACCATACCATAGAAGGATAGAACATCATGGCAAAAGAGTATATTTTTACCAGTGAATCGGTGACCGAGGGGCATCCCGACAAGATGGCGGATCAGATCAGCGACGCGATCCTCGACTACATCATCGAGCGGGACAAGGGGGCCCGGGTCGCCTGCGAGACTCTGCTGAGCAACGGCTACTGCGTCATCGCGGGAGAGCTCAAGACCCACACCTACGCCCCGATGCAGGACATTGCCCGGGAGGTGATCCGCCAGATCGGATACACCGATGCCAGTTTCGGCTTCGACTACCGCAGCGCCGGGGTCCTCAACGGCGTGGGAGAGCAGAGCCCCGACATCAACCAGGGGGTCGACCAGGCCTCCGGGGAGACGGGAGCGGGCGACCAGGGGCTGATGTTCGGCTACGCTTGCCGGGAGACCGTGGAGCTGATGCCCCTGCCCATCTCCCTGGCCCACAAGATCACCGCCCGCCTGGCCCGGGTGCGCAAGGACGGAACCCTGCCCTACCTGCGCCCCGATGGCAAGGCCCAGGTGAGCGTACGCTACCGCGACGGCAAACCGGAGGCGGTCACCACCGTCGTCGTCTCCACCCAGCACGCTCCGGAAATCGAACAGAAACAGCTCCACCGGGACGTTCTGGCGGAGGTGATCCACGCCGTCATCCCCAAAGAGCTGATCGCCGAGGATATCGTCTACCACATCAACCCCACGGGGCGCTTCGTCATCGGCGGTCCCCAAGGGGACGCCGGGCTGACGGGACGCAAGATCATCGTCGACACCTATGGGGGGAGCTGCCCCCACGGCGGCGGCGCCTTCAGCGGCAAGGACCCCACCAAGGTGGACCGTTCCGCAGCCTACGCCGCCCGCTGGGTGGCCAAAAACCTGGTAGCCGCCGGGGTGGCGGAGCGGGTGACGATCCAGATCGCCTACGCCATCGGCGTCGTGGAGCCGGTCTCCATCATGGTCGACACCCACGGCACCGCCACGGTGGAGGAGTCGAAGCTGGAGGCCTGCGTACGGGATATCTTCGACCTGCGCCCAGCCGGGATCATCAAGAGCCTCGATCTTCTGCGCCCCATCTACCGCCAGACCGCCGCCTACGGTCACTTCGGCCGGGAACTCCCCGAATTCACCTGGGAACGTACCGACCGGGTGGAAGAGATCCGATCCTGGCTCGGGCTTTGAGTGTTGAGTGTTGAGTGTTGAGTGTTGAGTGTTGAGTGTTGAGTGTTGAGTGTTGACCTGGCTTGATAAAAGTTATCAGGTAGTCAAACCTTCCACTTCCCACTCCTCACTTCTGACTTCTTACTTCCTGCTTGTCCACGCACGCGATATTGTTTCCCCTTTTTGTCACCGAACGTAGCACCTTCTTCCCGTTTTCACGAGCTTCGGAGCTTAAAGAGTCATTTAATCTTCCTGTGCTATAGTGTGATTCACAAAACGAAAAAGGAGAAAGACATGGCAGTAATGATTACGGACATCTGCATCAACTGTGCGGCATGTATCGATGAGTGCCCCGTCGAGGCGATCGTAGACGAGGACGATAACCCCACAGGAGAGGATACCTATTACGTCTATGCCGACAAGTGTGTCGAGTGCGTAGGCTACCACGACACTCCCGCCTGTGCCGAAGCATGCCCCACCGAAGGATGTATCGTCTGGGCCGAGTGTGTCGAGGGCCTTCCCTGCCGGGAGGACGTATCCGCCGACGCACGTGCCAATCACACCCCTGTCATCGAAGACTGATTCTTCTCCGACAGTCTCCCCGGCAGAGGTCGGGGAGTCCCCTTCTCCAGCGATTTCCTCGTACGATATTCGCTTAAACTTCCTTATGGTATAATCCCCCTCCAAAATTTTATTCAGGAACACCCATATGGAACAGACTCTTTCTATCATCAAACCCGATGCAGTCGCCAAGAATGTGATCGGAAAAATCATCGATCGTTTCGAGAGCAACGGTCTGCGGATCGCCGCTATGAAAAAAGTGCAGCTGAGCCGTGCCGACGCCGAAGCGTTCTACGCCGTTCACAAGGAGCGCCCTTTCTTCGGTGAGCTGGTGGAGTTCATGATCTCCGGGCCCGTGGTCGTCTCCGTACTGGAGGGAGAGAACGCCGTCGCCAAAAACCGTGAGCTCATGGGCGCCACCGATCCCAAAGAGGCGGCGCCCGGTACCATCCGTGCCGACTTCGCCGAGAGTATTGATGCCAATGCCGTTCACGGCAGCGATTCTCTGGAGAATGCCGAGAAGGAGATCGCCTTCTTCTTCGCCCGCCGCGAAATCGTCTGAGAAGTCCCCGGATGAAGATCGCTTTTGCCAAGGTCGGGCGCAGCCCGGGTACATTCCGATATTCCCGGGAGGGAGTGACGATTTCCGGTACCTTGCTGAAAGCGGCACATCACGAGGTGAAACTCGAAGGGATGGTCGAGGGGGAGATGCCCCTCTATTGTGATCGGTGTGGCCGACCGTTTCAGGAGAAGATCGCTTTTCCTCTGCAATTGACGCTCACCGATCGTCCCGAAAAGATTTCGGACAATTTGGATACAATTGAGTTTCTCGACGGCGAGATCGATATCGCCGGACTACTGGAGAGCGAAGTCGCCTCCTACCGTTCCTCCTATCACTATTGCCCGAAGTGCCGGGAAGAGGATGGAGAGATCGATATAGAGTATTGAACAAACCCAACAGAAAGGATCAATCATGGCAGTACCCAAGAGACGCCACAGCAAAACACGAGCCGCCAAGCGCCGGACCCACTATAAAGTCAAGCTTCCCCGTCCCGTCAAAGATGCCGACGGTACCTGGAGAATGCCCCATAAAATGAATCCCACCACAGGCGAATACAAGTCCTGATGGCCGGAAGCGATCGTACGGTCCGCGTCGCCATCGATGCGATGGGAGGGGACTTCGGTCCCGAGCCCATCATCGAAGGATGTATGCAGGCGATGGACGAGCGTCGTTTCGTCCCCATTCTGGTTGGAGATCGTGATGCGATCCTCTCCTATCTTCCCGAATTCTATCTGGAACGGGTGGAGATCGCCGAGGCTTCCGATGTGATCGATATGCACGATCAGGCGACCAACGCCCTGCGCCGCAAAGACTCTTCCATCTATCAGGCGGTGGAGCTGGTGCGCGACGGCAGGGCCGACGCCGTGGTCTCCGCAGGTCACAGTGGGGCTACCATGACCCTGGCGACCCTCCGGATCGGACGGCTTCCCCACATCTCCAAACCGGCTCTGGCCACCCTCATGCCCAACGTCAACAATGCCAAGACCCTCGTCCTCGATGTGGGAGCGGTGACGGAGTGCAAGCCCCAGAACCTCTACGAGTTCGGAGCGATGGGAGAGGTCTATGCTCAGGAGGTGATGGGAATCGACTCTCCCCGGGTCGGTCTCCTGGCCAACGGCGAAGAGGAGTCGAAAGGAAACGAGCTGACCAAGGAGGCTTTTCCTCTGCTCGGGAAGATCCCCGGTTTCAAGGGAAACGTAGAGGGGAGAGATATCTTCAACGGCAGCGTCGATGTGGTGGTGACCGACGGTTTCACCGGGAACATCCTCCTCAAGACCAGTGAAGGGGTCGCCGATGCCATCTTCACGATGATGCGGCAGGAGATCCGCAAATCCCTTCCCGCCAAGATCGGGGCGCTTCTGATGAAAAAGAAGGTTTTCGCCCGGCTCAAAAAACAGGTGGATTACGCCGAGTACGGCGGAGCGCCTCTGCTGGGAATCAACGGCTGCGCCATCGTCAGTCACGGCTCCAGCAATGCCAAGGCGATCAAAAACGCCATTTTCCAGGCGATCAACTTCTCCCGCTCCGACGTCAATCGCAAGATCGAGGAGCTGCTCGTCCGCAACAACGGCGGCGCTTGAACAGCGCCACCGTCTCTTCTTCGACGATCTTCCAATCTTCGCACTTCCTCCGTTTTTTTCCCGTTTGAAGTCCCCTTATGCTAAAATAACCCTTCATTGTACGGTCGAAGGAGTCCCATGCCCAGCTCAAGCCCCATCTATGCCTCGATGCGTTCCATCGGAGCCTACGTTCCCCAGAAGGTCCTGAGCAACGAAGACCTGGAGAAGATGGTCGATACCAGTGACGAGTGGATCGTCAAACGTACCGGGATCCGGGAACGGCACATCGCCGATCCGGACCAGGCCACCAGCGACCTGGCGGTGGAAGCGGCCCGGGACGCCATCGCCCGGGCGGAGCTGGAGAAAGAGGATATCGACCTGGTCCTCTGCGCCACCGTCACCCCCGACTACTTCAACATGCCCGCCACCGCCTGCATCGTCTCCGACAAACTGGGGATCCGCAATGTCCAGGCCTTCGATCTTTCGGCGGCATGCAGCGGGTTCGTCTACGGTCTCAGCGTGGCGAAAGCGTTCATCGAATCGGGGATGAAAAAGAACGTCCTGCTCATCGGTGCGGAGAAGTTCAGCTCCATCGTCGACTATACGGACCGGAGCACCTGCATCCTTTTCGGCGACGGGGCGGGTGCGGCGGTGATCTCCGCCACCGAAGATCCGGGAGAGCGGATCATCGACATCCACGCCAGCGCCGACGGAAGCTACGCAGATTTCCTCATGACCCCCTCTCCGGGATCGGTCCATCCCGCCAGCTGCGAAGCGATCGAACAGGGGCTCCAGTACGTCAAGATGAAGGGGAACGAGACCTTCAAACTGGCGGTCAAGACCCTCACAAAGGATGTGCGGGAGATCCTGCAACACAACGACATCCCCGCCGAGAAGATCGACCACTTCGTTCCCCACCAGGCCAACTACCGGATCATCAAAGCCGTCGGAGACGCCCTGAAAATGCGGGAGGATCAGATCGTCGTGACGGTCCAAAAATACGGCAATACCTCCGCCGCTTCCATTCCCATGGCGATCAACGACATCTACGAAGAGGGGCATCTCCATTACGGGGACCTGATGCTCCTGGACACCTTCGGCGGCGGGCTCACCTGGGCCAGCGCCCTGCTGCCCTTCGCCGGCCGATAACCGGGGAGCGCGTCGCTCCGTACCATGATCTCCGACTCTTTCGAACTCCTCTCCCTTCTCAAAACCCACGGATACGACAATCCTTCCCGGGATCCCTGGTGGTGGCCCGACAGCGGCCGCTTCGAGACCCTGGTCGGCGCGGTCCTGACCCAGAATACCGCCTGGGAACGGGTGGAGCACTCCCTCGACAATCTTCGAAACGCCGGCCTGACCGATCCCGAGAGGCTGGCGGAGTACCCGCCAGATTCCCTGGAGGCGCTGATTCGCCCCAGCGGCTTTTTCCGTGCCAAGGCCCGCAACCTTCGGGAGCTGAGCCGGGCGATTCTGACGGAGTTCGGAGACTTCGAGACCTTTCGGGAATCAGTGGAGCGGGAGTGGCTCCTGGCCCGGCGGGGGGTCGGTCCCGAGACCGCCGACGCCATTCTCAACTACGCCTGTTATCGGGAAGCCTTCGTGGTCGACAGCTACACGGGGAGGCTGCTGGAGGCTCTGGGCTGGGAGATCGAAGGGTATGACGCCCTGCAGGCATGGATGGTGGAGGGACTTGCCGGACGGGAGGAGGAACTGCTTCCGGGATTGCCCGTCGCCCAGGTCTGGGCCCGGAGCCACGGGATGGTGGTGGAGTACTGCAAACGTCACCGCAAGGGGAAGCGGATCCTGCCGGATCCTGAGATCTTCGGCTGAATCCCTAGGGGTTCGGGGCGGGGTCGACGGAGAGGATCTTCCCCGTGTATCCGGCCTTTTCGATCGCCTCCAGGAGTTTCGTTTCGTTGAGATCCTCCCGGAAGCGGACGGTGGCTTTGCGGGTGTTGAGTTTCACCTTCGCTTTGAGGACGCCGGGAGTTTTTCGCAGGCTCCGTTTGATGGCCACGGTGCAGAGGGGGCAGGTCATCCCCTCCACTTCGATGACGGCGATCTTGTCGGCGGCCAGGGGGAGCAGAAATCCCAGCATTCCCAAGAGTACGATCTTTCTCATCTTCAATCCTCCATCAGGATCCAACCCATCCACCAGGGGTAGCTGGCCAGGAGCGCCACGAAGAGGGTCCCCAGGCTCAGGTAGAGGGTATAGTTTTTGCAGAGGCTGGTGGCGCAGGCGATCCGGTCTTTGCGGCCCCGCCACCAGTCGAACCAGAGGTAGCCCACCAGGAGCACAGCCGCGGCGGAGAAGTAACCGTGGTAGGGGGCGAATGCCCGGAGGAAGCCCAGGGAGCCGACGCTGACCCCGAAAAGCAGGAAGAGCAGGGGTCCCAGGCAGCAGGTGCTGGCCAGGATCGCCGAGACGATCCCCCCGAAGAGGAGGGAATAGAAGGTCCGTGCCTGGCGACGCTCGATGTCGGCCCGGGCGATCTGGGCGGCCCGGAGGGCTTCGGCGGCGTCGCCCGGGATTTCCGGCGCGCTGGTCGGGGGAGCGGTCACGCGATTGTCCTCCGCCTCGACGCTTCCCTCCGGGGCTTCGAGAGCGCATTCGTAGCCCTGGACGATGCTGAGGATCACGTGGCGGGGTCCCAGGCGCTTCTCCTCGTAGTAGAGCCCCCGGCTGGCGACGAAGCGCTTGACGTTTTCGATGGAAGAGAGGGTGTTGAGCTCCACGTCGAGGATCCCCTCTCCCATCGCCTCCAGGGCCTCCTTGGTCCGCAGGACCGGGACGGGGCAGTCGAGATCGCGACAGTCGAGTTTCAT
>CAZGGT010000219.1:0-16640 GCA_964525335.1 uncultured Nitratifractor sp.
ACTTGAGGGATGGAACGATACAAGAGTGGCGGGCATACCGTATGGGATTGTAAATATCATATCGTGTGGACGACGAAGTATCGATATCCGGTTCTGAAGGGGGATGTGGGGTATCGATGTCGTGAGTTGTTGCGGGAGATAGCCATCAGTAAAGAGATGCGGATTTACGCAGGGTCGATTAACCGGGACCACGTGCATATGCTGATAGGGATTCCCCCGAATATGTCGGTCTCGAAAGCTGTGCAATACCTGAAAGGGAAGAGTTCGCATAAACTGATGAGTGAGTATAAGGCATTGAAGAGGCGATACCGGGGGTCAGCATATGTGGGCGAGAGGATACTGGGTGGCGACGAGTGGAAATGTGACCGATGAAGTATGGATGGAATATATCAAGAACCAACGACCACCGGAGCCGGATGATGAGTTCCGAGTGGTGTGAACAGCCGACGGCCTTCAGGCCGAATGACCGGCTTTCAGCCGTAACAACGGAAGCCACCGGCTTTGAGCCGGTGGAGTGGTTCACATTTAAGTGTTTAAATAAGCCAACAAAACCTAGCACCGAACAGGTAAACCTGTCGGTGAAGTCAACCGTTATCTTGATAGATTATTATAGGTGAGTCGCGTAGGTCGGAAACGTTGTTTCCGACATTGGGCCACATGGTCGTATGACCGCAGCATTGAAACGCAAACCTCCCAGATACCGGACGATCCCAACGTCGCAATCAACGATTGCGACCTACGCGGAGCGGATGGATCCCGGGTAAATCATGACGGGCCTAGGTCGGAAACGTCGTTTCCGACATTGAATCGAACGTTCGTATGATTTCGCGATTCGACGTAAGCATTGTCATGCACGCCGTGCAGAAAAAGAGGAACCGGGGGAATGGGAGAATAGGGGAGATGAGCTCTCCTACCAGCGGTAGCTGATGGAACCGATGAAGATGTCGATGCCGTCGTTGGGTTTTTTGATGCCGGCGTTGGAGTAGTGCATGTAGCGGAAGCTCAGGTCCCAGGAGCCCATGCGGACTCCCGCGCCGATACGGTCCTCGAAGAGGAAATTGGTCGAGAGATCCCGGGGGCCCATTTCGGTCTCGGTCCAGAGAGAGAGGCCGATTCCTCCCTCCAGGTAGGGTTTGAAGGTGGAGCCTGCCTTGAAATAATAGGCGAAGACGGGAGAGAGGGCGATTCCGTAGTTGTGGTTGCCGTAACCGTTCCAGTAGTTGAGGGATCCTTCCCAGTATCCGGAGAGATATCCCAGATCGCTCTCGAACCAGCGGCTGTCGAAATCCCGGATCACCGTCAGTCGGTAGATGTCGATATTGTCCTTGCTCTGGCCGTAGCTGATGCCGACGGCGTCGAACCAGCGGTTCGGGGAGGCCGCGACCTGTGATGCGGCCGGTTGCAGGGTTCCGCCGGCCAGAGCCAAAACCGGCGCTATCAATCCCGAGACTAACAGCTTTTTGAATGGCTTCATCATTCCTCTTTATTTTTTAATATGATCTCCAGTATCCAATAATAACAGCTGCTGCCTTAAAATGGAATATCCCGACGGATGCCTGTCTTCCGTTGCCGCTTTGTTCTCCGGTGCAAAGTTCACTTTTTGATGCTTGTCGTATAATGGCGGCAACAGAGACAAAGAAGACGAAAGGATCAACGATGAAAAAAATCGGAAAGATCGCGATGGCGGGATTGATGATTTCGGTTTTCGCCGGAGCCGGAGAAACGGCACCGTTCGTTCCCCGCATGCAGTTGGGTGGGGATCTGCATGTCGATCGGATGAGGGAGCAAAACCTCAATGTCGTCAAAAAAGCGGTGGAAGGAATCGGCAAAACGCTCCCGCAAAGGGTCGACGCCTACACGCGACTGGTGGGGATCGACAGCAACGGCACCCGACTGATCTATACCTTCGAAGTGGATGGAGGTCCCAAGAGCGACGCGACGCTCCGCAAAGAGGGGGAGACCCGGATGGCGCCCCTCGTGCGCAAGGGGATTTGCCAGAGCGCCCGGCGCTTTTTGCAGGCCGGGATATCGATTCGTTATCGTTATCTGAGCAAAGGGACCGGCAAAGAGATCCTCCGGGTGGATGTGAGTGAAAACAATTGCAGCCTTCTGCGGTAAATGTTCATTTGATATAATTATCAATATCATAGATTTTTACGATAATAAAGGAGTTTCTCATGAAAGCGGTCTGGGCGATAGTGATGGGTCTGGGAATCTTGATGGCGGGCGAAGGCAATGCGACGAAAGAAGGGAACGCGACCCTCTCCAAAGAGGACAAAGCCCTTCTGGAAGCCCAGATCAAAAAGCAGATGGAACGTGAAAAGAAATATGCCAAAGAGCAGCGTTTCTACGAGGGAAAAGAGTACGATCTCAACTCCGAACGGGTCGATCCGGCCATCATCGACAAAGTCCCCGTGATCCAACCCGAAGACGATTTCGATATGAGCGACGTCTACAGCGACTGAATCTCCACAGATCTTCTCCCTCTCGGGAAAAAACCGGAGAGGGATCTCTCCGCCTTCACTGGGAATCCTGCGAAAAACCTTATTGTGCCGGGTGCCCGTGTCGGGAACTTCCGATCTTTTTTCCTCCATCCCCGGGATCCGGACGAAGTCCGGCGCATGACGTTCGGCCCGTTTGGTGCCGCTTCGGCTCCGGTTCCGATCCGGGGAACGGGGTCAGTCCCGCAGCATATCGTTCATCCGCTTGGTATCGGGGTCTTCGTTGGGATCGCGTTTGGGTTTGCGCATTTCATGGACAATCGTGGCGATGAGGGAGACGGCGATGAGGAGAATCGCCAGGTGGAAGACATAGTACCGGGGATCGAGAAGCATCTCCATGAATCGGCCTTTCGGATTTGACGTTCGGAAATTCTACAACAAAAAGTTATACGGAGGGTCAGAGGATCAGCATGGCGTCGCCGTAACTGTAGAATCGATAGCCTTCGGAGATGGCCTCCTCGTAGAGGGCCAGGGTCTTCTCCCGGCCGACGAAGGCGCTCACCAACATGATGAGGGTGCTTTTGGGAAGATGGAAGTTGGTCAGCAGGTGGGTGACGCGCCGGGGAGGGTTTCCGGGGTGGAGGAACAGGTCGCATTCTCCCTCCGTTTGGCCGGTTCGGGCGAAGTATTCGATGGTGCGGGTGACGGTGGTGCCGACGGCCAGGAGGGGAGTGTCGCTCTCCAGGACCTTCGCCGCCGAGTCGGGAATATGAAAAAACTCCGAGTGCATCGGATGCTCCAGGATCGTTTCGCTCTCGACGGGTTTGAAGGTTCCCGCGCCCACATGGAGGGTGAGGGTATGGGTCGGGTGGCGACGCCGTAACGCCTCCAGGAGCTCCGGGGTGAAGTGAAGGCTGGCGGTGGGAGCGGCGACGGCTCCCGCTTCCCGTGCGAAGAGGGTCTGATAGTGTCGGGCGTCCTCTTCGGTATCCTCCCGCTGCATGTAGGGTGGCAGGGGAATATGGCCGATCCGCTCCAGCAGCTCCGCCAAAGCCCCGAAATCGAGCGGGGATCCTTCCCGTTCGAAACGGACGATTCTCGCGCCGTCGGGAAGCAGTTCCAGCACTTCCGCCTCCAGTCCTTCGTCGAAGCGCAGCCGGGTCCCGGGGCGGACCTTTCCCCGGATCATGACCAGGGTGCGGCCGTCGGGGAGGGGTTTGTTGAGGAGCAGCTCCACCCGCCCGCCGCTGGTTTTGTGGCCGAAGATCCGGGCCTTGATGACCCGGGTGTCGTTGAGAAAGACCGGCAGGCCCCCGGGGAGGTGCCTGAGAAGATCGTGAAAACGGGCATGGGTGATCGTGTCGCGTTGACGGTCGTAGACCAGGAGCCGGGCGTGATCGGGAGGCTCGACGGGTTCCGTGGCGATGAGCCGGGGAGGGAGGTGGTAGTCGTAGGCCTCGGTGAGGAGGTCGCGGGGATCGGGCATCACTCCTTCCGCTTCTCCAGGGCTTCGAATTCCCGTTCCGCCTGTTCGAACGCCGCTTCGTCGTCTTCTGCCTCTTCGTCATCTTCCTCGGGTTTTTCGGGATTGACCCAGCCTACGATGAGGATGGAGAGTCCGTAGAGGAGGATCAGCGGTCCGGCCATCAGGAGCTGGGTCAGGACGTCGGGAGGAGTCAGGATCGCCGCCAGGAAGAAGATGATGACGACGGCGTACTTGAAGTAGTCTTTGAGGGTCCGGTCGGTGATGAGTCCCAGGAGCGCAAGGAAGTAGGCGATGACCGGCAGCTCGAAGGCGATCCCGAAGCCCAGCATGATTTTGGTGAAGAATCCGACGTAATCCTCGATATTGATCAGGGGAGTGTAGAGGAAGGAGCCGAACGTGATGAGGAACTGGAATCCGAACGGGGTCACCACATAATAGGCGAAGAGTACCCCCAGGACAAACATGACCGATCCGCCCACGACGAAAGGCAGGACCATCCGTTTTTCGTGTTCGTAGAGTCCCGGAGCGATGAAGAGCCAGAGTTGCCAGAGGATCACCGGCATGGCCATGAGAATTCCGGCGAAAAAGGAGACCTTCAGCGCGACGAAGAAGGCGCCTCCCACCTGGTGGGTGGTGATCATGCCCTGGAAGCTCTTTTCCCGGAGCCGTTTGTTGAGATGCTCCCGGGTGAGGTTGCCCTCCCGGGCCAGGGCGTCGCGGAGGATGCGGCTGTTGCGGGCCAGCTCTTCGGCGGCGTCGGCGGCCCGGCTCAGGAGGGTTTGGAGTTTGGGATTTTCGGCGACCCGGGCCGCTTCGGCGAGGGAACGGTGAAGCTGCTCCGCGCTGCGGGCGTGATCCGTCAGGAGCGTGCCGGATCCGGTCGCTTTCGCCGTTCGGGTGGCGTTGGCTTCCGTGCCGGGGTGGCGGACCGTCCAGGTGGCTTTTTCACGGGTCTCGACGATCTTGCCCACCTTGACCAGGGCGTCGTTGAGGGGCTGGGTGATCCATCCCAGGATGGTGTTGTGGAAGGAAAAGGCGATGATGAAGCCGACAAAAACCGCCAGGACCGAGATGGCCAGGCGCTGGCGCAGTTCGACCAGGTGGGGTTTGATACTCTCGAACATCAGCTCTCCGTCTTTGTCTTATCGAGATGTTTGAATCCTTCGGAAGCCTCCGCCTGTTTGTCCGGCGAGTCGGCCTGCGGAGCGGAGGAGCCCCGCGGGGCGTCGGAGGGGAGTTCTTCGGATGCGTGGACGTTTTCCAGGGCTTTTTTCGCCATCGCCTTGTATTCGCTCACCCGGTCACGCAGTTCCTCCCGTTCTTCTTCCAGCTCCTCGTCCAGCAGTCGCCGATCGTCGTCGAGATCTCCCAGCCCGGAGCGGGCGACGTGGAGGGCGTTTTCCAACTCCCTGGCGGGATCGGGCATGGCGTTTTTGAATCCGGAGAGATCTTCCGCCGTCTCCCGCAGGCTGTTGCGGTAACTGAGCGCCTCCTCGCGCAGCTCTTTGATGTGGAGCTCCTCTTCGAAGCTGCTCTTGGCTTCGTTGATGGTCTTGCGGAAACTGTTGATGAATTTGCCGATCTGTACCATCGCGTCCGGAAGCTTGTCGGGACCCAGAAAGAGGATGGCGACCAGAGCGATCATCAGAATTTCGGTGAAACCCATACCGAACATGGGACTCCTTCCTGTCGTCGGCGTGCGCCGGAATAAAATCGGCTCCATTTTATCGAAAAAAGGTTAGTGGCTATCCCAAAAGGAACAGAGCGATCTCGTCGGCCAGGAAAAAATCGGGATTGTCGTAGCGCCCCCGGCGGATCCGAAGTTTCCCTTCCCGCAGGAGCAGCTCCGCACGTTCTCGTTCGGCGGGACGCAGTTCGGCCGCGTCGATGCCCACCTTCGAGCGGAGTCCCAGGAAGATCCGTTCGGTATGAAGGGCTTCCGCATCCAGGGATTCGGTCCGTTCTCCCAGGGGGTCGGCGAGGTAGGCGTCGATGGAGTCGGGCGGATAGAAACGGCGATCCCCACGAAAGCCGACGGCCCCGGCTCCCAGACCGATATAGTCCTCCAGACGCCAGTAACCGAGGTTGTGGCGGCAGGGGTCGCCGAAATTGGAGATTTCGTACTGGGGAACTCCCCGGGATTCGATCTCCCCGGCGAACCAGCGGGCCAGCGCGTCGTTTTCCTGTCGGGCGTCGGGCCGCTCGGCGAAGAGGGTCCCCGCTTCGATCGTGAGCTCGTAGGCGGAGAGGTGGGTGATGGGGAGGGCGAGGGCGGTTTCCAGATCCTGTGTCAGGAGGGTCCGGTCGTCTCCGGCGCAGTTGTAGATGAGGTCGAGGCTGAGGCGGGGAATGCCCAGATCCGCAGCCCGCTCCACCGCTTCGATCGCCTGACGGGAGCTGTGGGCCCGCCCCAGGCGACGGAGTTTGGCGTCGTCGAAGCTCTGGACTCCGAAGCTGATCCGGTTGACTCCAAGCTCCCGCATCCCCCGGAGCCAGCCCTCGGTGGCCGAATTGGGGTTGGCTTCGCAGCTGATCTCGGCGTCGGGGGCGAGGAGGGGCCGGATCCGTTCGAAGAGCGGGACGTAGAGTTCGGGAGAGACGGTGCTGGGGGTTCCTCCGCCGATGAACAGGCTCTCGATGCCGCCCGCGTCCACCTCGAAACGTTCCAGTTCCCGTTCGAGCTGGACGCCCAGGGCCCGCATGTAGTCGGCACGGGTGTCGAAGCGGTCGACATAGGAGTTGAAACTGCAATAGTGGCATTTGGAATCGCAGTAGGGGATATGAAGGTAGAGGAGCATCCGGCCTTCCGTGAGGGTTTCAAAAGGGTTTCAAAAGGCTGTAATCCCTTTTCGGGTAGAATGTTAGCAAAATTATCGAACCCGTCGGAATCCGGTGCAACGCAGATCTCCGTCCGTAGGTCCCGTCAGGGGATGCGGGAGTCCGACCGGATTTCACGAGGTTCAAAGAGAGTCGAAACAATGGATAGAATCGAAGGATATCGCCCCAACGTGGCGGCCATTGTGCTCTCGTCAGACTATCCGGACAAGTGTGAGTTCATGATTGCCCGGCGCAAGGGAATGCGCCGGGGCTGGCAGTTTCCCCAGGGCGGAATCGATTCCGACGAGACCCCGGAGGAGGCGCTGCGCCGGGAATTGCGGGAAGAGATCGGGACCGATGCGGTGGAGATCATCGCCGAATATCCCGAATGGATCAGTTACGATTTTCCCAAAACGAGCCGCAATCCCCGCCGCTACCCCTTCAAGGGACAGCGGCAGAAGTATTTCCTGGTCCGCCTCAAAGAGGAGGCGACGATCGACCTGGATGCCTTCGAAGTCCCGGAGTTTGAAGAGTACAGGTTTGTCGATATGGAAGAGCTGTTTCGCCGGATCACCTTTTTCAAGCGCAAGGTCTACCGGCAGGTGATCGAACATTTTATCAAGGAAGGATTGTTGTAGATGTTGATCGTACAGAAATACGGAGGCACCAGCGTGGGGAATCTGGAGCGGATCGAAAACGTCGCCCGGCGGGTGGCCCGGACCCGGAAGGAGGGGAACGACCTGGTGGTGGTGGTTTCGGCCATGAGCGGCGAGACCAACAAACTCATCGAATACGCCCACCACTTTTCCAAAAACCCCTCCCGTCGGGAGATGGACATTCTTCTCAGCTCCGGCGAACGGGTGACGGCGGCCCTGCTGGCCATCGCCCTCCAGGAGATGGGGATCGACGCCATCGCCCTGACGGGACGTCAGGCGGGGATCGTCACCGACGACACCCATACCTACGCCCGGATCGAGGAGATCCGTACCGAAGCGATCCGGCGCCGGATCGCGGAAGGCAAAGTCGTCATCGTCGCCGGGTTCCAGGGGATCAACGAACAGGGCGAGGTGACCACCCTGGGCCGGGGCGGCAGCGACCTGAGCGCCGTAGCCCTGGCGGGTGCCCTGGAAGCCGATGCCTGTGAGATCTACAGCGATGTGGACGGGATCTACACCACCGATCCGAGGATCGAGCCCAAAGCCCGGAAGCTGGAGTACATTTCCTACGACGAGATGTTGGAACTCTCCAGCCTGGGGGCCAAGGTGCTCCAGAGCCGTTCGGTGGAGCTGGCCAAGAAGATGGGAGTCAAAATCATCGCCCGGAGTTCGTTCAGCGACGACCCCGGCACAATCATTTCAGAGGAGGACGAACGTATGGAAGCAGTGGTCGTCAGCGGCATCGCCCTGGACAAAAATCAGGCAAGGGTCTCTCTCCGGGACGTGGTGGACCGCCCCGGCATCGCCGCCGAGATCTTCAACAAGCTTGCCGAGGCGCAGATCAACGTCGATATGATCATCCAGAACGCCAGTCGGGACGGAACCACCAATCTGGGCTTTACCGTGCCCCAGAGTGAACTGGAACGGGCCAAGGAGGCCATCGCCGGGTTCAGCGGGGAACTCGGCGGAGCCGACTACGACGAGGAGATCTGCAAGGTCTCCATCGTCGGTGTCGGGATGAAGTCCCACAGCGGCATCGCCGCCAAAGCCTTCAGTACCCTGGCGGAGAACAACATCAACATCGAGATGATCTCCACCAGCGAAATCAAAATCTCCATGGTCATCGACGAGAAATACGGAGAGTTGGCGGTCCGGTCCCTCCACGAAGCCTACCAGTTGGACAAGTAGGTCCGTCATGCAGCAGCTCCTGGAGTGGACGCTCGATGCGATCCGGTCGGAGAGCAGCGACTTCAGTTGGATGGAGGAGTTCCGTTTCGACTGGACGCCCCTGGTCAAAAACGCCGTCTCGCGGATCCTGGAGGGACAGACGGCCCTGATCCTCACCGACACGCGCCGGGAGTGGTTCGCCCGCTACGTCGTCGGCTCGGTCAACCGCCCCGAGCTCAAGCGCCCCTTCCTTCCCCTGTACGCTCTGGAAGGGATCTTCCCCAATCTCCCCGAGATGGAGACGAGCCAGGATATGGAGCTGCTGGAGGATCTGCTGGAGATCTCCTATCCGGGAGGCTGGTTTCTCTGGTACATCGGGGAGGGAGACGATCGCTACGCCCGCTTCGCCTACCGCAACGAGGAAAACTTTCTCTGGCTGATGGACGAACAGGTTCCCGGGAGTTTCACCCTCCGACGGCACGATCCCCTGCTGGATATCAAGCTGCTGCAGCTCTACCGGCTCTTCGACCGCACCCTGGAGGCGGCGCTGTTCAACGAGGTGGGACTGGAGTGATGGATCCCCTCGCCAGTCAGATCCTCATCACGTCCCGTTTCGAAGAGCAGCGGGAGCGTCTGGATGCCGAGCTTCGGGAGCGTGGAGCCCGGCTCATTCCCGTGATTCGGGAGGGAAACTTCAAGGTCGAGGATGTCGCCCTGGTCCTGGAGAAAGCCTATCTGGCCAGTGAAGAGCATCAGGTGATTCTGCTGGCGGGAGATCAATTCAGCGATGTGGTCCAGAACAAGCTTCTCAAAGTGATCGAAGAGCCCCCTCCGAAAAAAAGCTTTATTCTCCTTTTCCGCTCCAAAGCCTCGATTCTCCCCACCATCCGCTCCCGCCTGCCCGTCCGAATTCTCGACGAAGGGGAGGCGGAGATTCCGCTGGAGCTGGATCTGCGGCGCCTGGATGTGGAGAAGGTCTACGAGTTCGTCCAGAGCCATAGCCGTCTCAAGAGCGACGAAGCGCGCCGCCTGGTGGAGCGTCTGCTCAAAGAGGCGCTCTCCAGCGGAGCCTACGACCTGGACGAGCGTGCCCTGGATCTGTTCCGGGATGCGGTGCGGGCGCTGGATATGGGGTCGCCCGTGGCCTTCGTGCTCACCGCCGTCCTGCTCAAACTGCTGGCCCGCCGAAAACGGCGCCGGTCCATTTCCGCGTGAGGAGCCGAAGGATGCGTTGCTATCGACTGGGAGAGACCCGGGAACGCGAAGAGATTCTGCGCCGGCTGGAGGTGCGCGACGCCGGGGTGAGGATCATGGCGGAGAAGATGGAGACCCTCTGGATTCTCGTCCGGGATCTTCGCACCCCCGCCGCCAACATCCTCAAACAGGACGCCCTGAGTGTCGGCGCCGATCTGGCGGTCCCCGCCGGGGTGATCACCTGCGAAAAGGAGCGGGTCGACGCCCTGCTCATCGCCACCCGCGCCCAGCTGCGGACCCTGGCCCGCAAAGAGCGGGCCCAGCCCTTCGGCCTCAAGGCTCTGGCGGAGGAGCTGGAGGGCTTCCTCCGGGAGCCGAAGGCTCCCGTGCGGATCATGGGGGTGCTCAACGCCAACGACGACAGCTTCTACGCCGGCAGCCGCTTCCGGGGAGAGGCGGCGGTGCGGCGCATCGAAGAGATGATCGACGAGGGCGCGGCCATCGTCGATATCGGAGGCGTCTCCTCCCGTCCCGGCTCCGAGCCGGTCTCCGCGGAGGAGGAGCTGGAGCGGGTGCGGCCCCTCTGCGACGCGGTGCGGGTGCATCGTCTCTACGAGCGGGCGCTCTTCAGCATCGACAGCTATACTCCCGAGGTGATCCGCTACGCCCTGGAAAGCGGCTTCGGCCTGGTCAACGACATTACCGGCGCCTCCGACGAGCGGGTGGTGGAGCTGGCGGCGGAGTATGGGGCGCAGCTCTGCATCATGCACATGCAGGGTACGCCCCAGACCATGCAGAACAACCCCGTCTACGAAGATGTGACGGCGGAGGTGGATGCCTTTTTTGCCGAGCGAATCTCCGGCTGCGAAGCCCGGGGACTCTCCCGGGAGCGGATCATTCTCGACGTGGGGATCGGCTTCGGCAAGACGTTGGAGCACAACCTCACCCTCCTGCGCAATCACCGCACGTTCCTGCGTCACGGTTGCGAACTTCTCATCGGAGCCAGCCGCAAGTCGATGATCGACCGCATCCTTCCCACCCCCACCGAAGCCCGCCTCCCCGGCACCCTGGCCATCCATCTCAAAGCCGTCGCCAACGGCGCCACCGTCGTCCGCTGTCACGACGTCTCCGAACACCGCCAGGCCCTGGCGGTCTGGGCGGCGATGGAGGGGGTGGAGCTCTTCTGAATCAGCCGCTCCGCATCCGATCCGGTGAACGACACTCCTCCCGACCTTCGAAACGGCGGGACGGGTGCCCGTCGGGGGACGCTCCAGGGGCGGGATCGGATGTTCGGTAGAGCACCCGGGCCAGATAGAGACCCTCGGGAGGGGCGAGGCGATGGGTGTGACGCCGTACGAGAGCCAGCTGTTCCCTCAGGGCCTCCGGGCTCAATTCTCCCCGTCCCACCGTCGCCGCGGCATGGATCATCATCCGTACCTGGGCCCGCAGAAAGCCGTCGGCATGGAAGTAGACGAATCCGTATCGATCCCGTTCCAGGGTGTAGGCCCGGGTGACGGTCCGACGGTTGTGGGCGGTCTCCGATCCGGTCTTGAGAAAGTAGCCGAAATCGTGGGTCCCGACGAAGGTCTGCAACGCCGTGCGAAAGCGTTCCCTGTCTCCCACGTCGAGGCGGGCGACGTATCGCCGTTCGAAGAGGGAAGGGTCGGCACGGAATACGTAACGGTAGATCCGTTCCCGGGCGTCGTAGCGGGCATGGAAATCCTGGGGGACCGGGCTGAGATGTTTGAAGCGGATCGCTTCGAAGCGGCGGTTGAGATGGATACGGAGCTTTTCGAGAGGTTGCCGGCTCCAGTGTTCGGGAAGATCGAAGTGGATCACCTGTCCCGTGGCATGGACCCCCGCGTCGGTACGACCGCTTCCGACGATCTCTCCCGGGATTCCCAGGCTCTCCAGCGCCCGTTCGATGGTTCCCTGGACCGTTTCGGGGGTCCGGGTCTGGCGCTGAAATCCCTGGAAGGCGGATCCGTCGTAGGCGATGACCGCTTTGATCCGTCGCATTCCCGTCCCTAGAAACGTCGGAGGATCCGCTGTCTTACGAGAACGATTCCCAGCAGAAGCGTTCCGACCACGAATGCGACGAAGAGCCAGGGGGTGCCGTATTTCTGGAGAATGGCGGCGGGGAGGTAGATGAAGAGCGCCACCAGAAAAATGGCCAGGGAGGCGAACCCCCTCTGATACCGGGGGTTGTAGAAGGTGAGGGAAGCCAAGACCCCGAAGCTCAGGATGGGCGAGAGGGAGACGAAGGCCAGGTAGAGAAGTTTCCGGAGACGCCCCCGGTCCTTCCGGGCCTCGTTCCAGTACTCTTCGCTGGTGAGAAAGGCGGAGTAGCTGGCCCGGGGGTATTGGTAGAAATCGAGCTCCCGATACTTCACACTTTCCACCTTTTCGGCGTCGGAGGTTTCGCCGGTTCCCTCCCTGAGGCGGAGGGTATAGCGGGTTCCGTCGTTGCTCACCCGGCCCTCCCTGGCGATGAAGAGCTGGTATTTCCCCTCCTTGTCCCGATTGAAGAGCACCATATTCCGGTAGCTTCCGTTGGCGTCTTTGCTTTCCACGAAGACATGGAAGTTTCCGAAGCTCTGGCTCAGTTTGTTGGGAACGATCCGCAGGGTCGCCTCGGCGACTTTCTGATGTTTGAAGCGGTTGATCTTCTGCTTCATCTGGGGGTAGAGCATCAGGGAGAGGGTCAGGAGAAAGGCGCTGAAGAGGATCAGGGTCGGAAGGAACGCCAGGAGAATCCTGCGGGGGGTATGGCCCAGGGAGAAGAGGGCGATGAATTCGTTTTCTTCGGAGAAGCGGCTGAAGGTGTTGGCCAGGGCGGCGATGAGGGAGAAGGGGATGGTGTAGAAAAAGATCTCCGGAAGCATGTAGCCGAAGAGCCGGATCAGTTCGGTGAAGCCGATGTTGACCTTGGAAGAGAGGATCGAGAGCTGGATGATGAAAATGATGGAGACGATCATCAGAAAAGGGAGAAAAACCAGCAGGTAGTTTTTGACGAAACTCCCCAGGATGTAGCGTCGGGTTCTACCCATAGAGGTACCACTCCAGCATTCGGAAGATCGGGGTCTCGAAGAGATAGACGATGAGGGTCCCCATGGCCAGGAAGGGGACGAAGGGGACCATGGTGTCCCGGGCCGTCAGCGAGGGGACGATGGCCAGGATCGCCGCGACGAAAAGCGCCACGAAAAATCCGGGCAGCCCCAGCAGGGCCGCCATGGTCCCGGCCACGATGACGTCGGCGCCTCCCATCGCCTCCTTTTTGACCGCTTTGCCGATGAGCCAGGCCAGGAGCCAGAGCCCGCCGGCGGCGAGAGCGGCGTCCCGGGCCGAGCCGAGGAAAACGTGCCAGTCGCCGTGTTCGAAGCTCCGGGCCCCGGCGGCCAGGAGGGCGCTGCCCAGCGCGAAAAAATTGACGCTGTCGGGGACGGCGTAGTATTCGAAGTCGATGGCGCTGAGGGCCAGGAGGGCGGAGAAGGTCACCGCGATAAAGAGGAACTCCAGGGGCGAGCCGGTCCGGAGCCAGAGCACGCTCCAGAGCAGGGCGTTGACGAGCTCCACCAGGGGATAACGGAAGGAGATCCGCTCCCCGCAAAAGGCGCATTTCCCCTTCAGGGCGATCCAGGAGAGGAGGGGGATGTTGTGAATCCAGCGCAGCGCGTGGCCGCATCGGGGGCAGTGGGAACCGGGCCAGGCGATGTTTTCGCCCCGGGGGATGCGGTAGATGACGACGTTGAGAAAGGAGCCGACGGCCAGCCCCAGCAGAAAGACGAGGAACAGGGTGATCCACTCCGGCATCTCAGATCCCTCCGAATTTTCGTTGGCGGTTCCCGAACTCTTCCAGGATCGTTCGAAGTTCTTCGACGCTGAAGTCGGGCCAGTAGGTCTCGGTGAAGGCGAGTTCGGCGTAACTGAGCTGCCAGAGCAGGAAGTTGGAAAGCCGCTGCTCCCCGCTGGTGCGGATCAACAGGTCCACGTCGTGGTAGGGGGTGTCGAGATGGCGGGAGATACCCGCTTCGTCGATCTCTTCTCCGGCCGCCAGGAGTCGGCGTACGCTGCGGACGATCTCGTCCCGGCCGCCGTAGTTGAGGGCCAGGACCTGGGTGAGGGCGCCGTTGTTCCGGGTCAGCCGGCGGGTCTCTTCCAGGGTGTGGCGGAGCTTCTCGGAAAAGGGAGAGAGATCGCCGATCACTTCGAAGCGGATCCGGTGTTCCATGTAGCGCTCCCGCTCCAGTCGGACATACTTTTCCAGGAGGTGCATCAGGTAGTCCACCTCCATCTTGGGACGCTTCCAGTTTTCGGTGCTGAAGGCGTAGAGGGTGAGGGTCTCGATCTCGGGGTGTCCGGCGCAGTATTCGGTGACGCGCCGCACCGTTTCGACTCCCGCTTCGTGTCCCTTGGTCCGGCGCAGGCCCCGTTCCCGGGCCCAGCGGCCGTTGCCGTCCATGATGATGGCCAGGTGGCGGATGGGGTTGGGATCACGCATCGTCGAGCCCTTTGGCCTCGTCGAGGATCGCCAGGGCCAGCTGCATTTTGGGAGCGCGGCCCAGGAGGGTTTCCCGCTCGGGTGTGATGAAGAGGACTTCGTTTTCGTCGCTGCCGATTCCTTCGGTGGCGGAGACCCGGTTGTAGCAGACGGCGTCGACCCCCTTCTCCTCCAGGAGCCGACGGGCGTTGTCGGGACCCGCTTCCGGGTCGGTCTCGGCCTTGAAGGCGACGGAGACGATGCCCCGCTTGTCCAGGGAAGCCAGGATATCTTCCGTCCGGACCAGCTCCAGGCTCCAGTGCTCGCCCAGGGCGCTTTTTTTGAGCTTGCCCTCCTGGGGGTAGCGGGGGGTGTAGTCGCTCACCGCCGCCGCCATGAAGAGGTAGGGGGTCTTTTTGACCAGGCTGATGGGTTCGTCGCGGTTCATGCTGGGGGAGGTCATCTTACCCTTTTTGGCGACCCGGATGCAGTCGGCGGCGTACTCCCCCATCTCCGAGGCGCTCTCCACGTCGATGGTGTAGACCTCGGCGGGCAGGGTGGCGTGGGGGGCGGCGGTGACGTAGCAGACGTCGGCTCCCCGGAGCCAGAGGGCGGTGGCCAGGGCGTTGGCCATCTTGCCGCTGGAGCGGTTGGAGAGGACCCGCACGCCGTCGATGCGTTCCCGGGTGCCTCCGCCGGTGACGACCACTTTGCGGTCCTCCCAGAAGGATTCCCTCATCAGGGCCCGGGCCCCCTGGTAGAAGATCTCCAGAGGTTCGGCCAGGGCGCCGTTCCCCTCGTCGCCGCAGGCGAGGCGCTTGCGTACGGGTTCGACGACGGTGATGTCGTTGACCCGGAGCATTTTGAGGGAGCCCTCGGTGTAGTGGTTGCGGAGCATCTGGGTGTTGGCGGCGGGGGCGACCAGCAGGGGAC
Organism: uncultured Nitratifractor sp.; assembly: GCA_964525335.1. GTDB lineage: Bacteria > Campylobacterota > Campylobacteria > Campylobacterales > Sulfurovaceae > Nitratifractor. The sequence goes on from CAZGGT010000219.1 coordinate 15,175, forward strand.
CGACGAAGGCCAGGGCGACCTGGAGCGGGAGGGTGTCGGCGATCCCCTTGGCGAGTTTGTTGACGGTGTTGGCGGTGGCGGGGGCCAGGAGGTAGACCTCGGCCCATTTCCCCACCTCGATGTGGTTGAGCTCCGTGGCCCAGCTCTCCGTCCCTTCGGTGAGGACCGGACGCCGGGTGAGGGCCTCGAAGGTGAGGGGAGAAACGAAGCGCTCGGCGGCGGGGCTCATCACCACCTGCACCTCGGCGCCGGCCCTGATGAAGAGACGGGCGATCTCGCAGGCTTTGTAGGCGGCTATGGAGCCGGTCACCCCCAGCAGGACCCGACGGCCGATGAGCTCGATGGGAGGCTGCATGCTCAGCGTCCTTTTCCGAAGAATTTCCGGTAGAACCCTTCGACGATCTTCAGCGGGGCGCGGCTGATGGCCAGGGCCCCGGAGGGGACGTCCCGGGTGACCGTGGATCCGGCGGCGATGATCGTTTCGTCTTCAATGGTCACGGGAGCGACCAGTTGGGTATCGCTGCCTACGAAAACGTCGCGGCCGATGACGGTTCGGTATTTGGCTTTGCCGTCGTAGTTGCAGGTAATGGTTCCGGCGCCGATGTTGGTCCCTTCGCCGATCTCCGCGTCGCCCAGGTAGCTCAGGTGGCCCGCCTTGACCCCCTTGAGCATCGACTTTTTGACCTCCACGAAGTTGCCGATCTGGCTGTGGGAGAGGTTGGACCCGGGACGGATCCGGGCCATGGGACCGACGCTGGAGTCCCGGATCACGGCGTCTTCCAGGACGCTGTGGGCCTTGATGTGGGCGTTTTCGATGCGGCAGCGGCCGTGGATCTGCACCCCGCTCTCCAGTTCGCACTCTCCCAGGAACTCCGCCCGACAGTCGATGTAGATGGTCTCGGGCAGGTGCATCGTGACCCCCTCCAGCATCCAGGAGCGGCGGATGCGCCGCTGCATCAGCTCCTCGGCATGGGCCAGGTCGACCCGGGAGTTGACCCCTTTGAACTCCTCCTCTTCCACGAAGACCGGCTTGACGTGGCGCCCCTCCTCCACCGCCATCTTGACGATGTCGGTGAGGTAGTATTCCGATTGTGCATTGTCGTTACTCAACTGCGGGATGTAGCGCTCCAGCAGGGCAGTATCGACAGCGTAGATACCGGCATTGACCGTCTTGACCTCAAGCTGTTCGGGGGTACAGTCCTTCTGCTCGACGATCTCCTTGACCTCTCCATCCTCGATGATGACCCGGCCATACCCTGTCGGGTCCTCCAGTTCGATGACCGACATATTGATGTCACCATCCCCGCTTGTGAGTGCTTCGAGCGAGGCTCTGGTGATGAGCGGCATATCGCCGTTGAGAATGAGGGTACGGGTATGTCTGGTCTGTACCCCTTTCATCGCGCCGCCGGTACCGGGGAACTGCTGGGCATCCTGCATGTGGAAACGGATATTTTCATAATGTGCTT